>JAOPYU010000110.1 GCA_025964455.1 Thermoleophilia bacterium
TCCGGGAAGGCATGTTCCCCGTGAGCGAGTCGATCTCGAAGCGTTCGCTCGCGCTGCCCTTCTTCCCGGCGATGTCGCCGCAGCAGCAGACCCGCGTCGTGCACGAGCTGCGCGACGTGCTCGCAGCTGGCTGAGGCCGGGCGCGTGGCATCGGACCTTGATCCGACGCGCCATCCCGAGGCGGTCGCTCGCGACCTGCTCGGCTGGACGATCGCGTGCCGCGGCACGGCCGCTGTGCTCACCGAGCTCGAGGCGTACCATCAGGACGAACCGGCCGCGCACTCGTTCGGGGGCCGGCCCACGCCGCGGACAGCCGGGCTGTTCGGCCGGCCGGGCACGGCGTACGTCTACTTCACCTACGGCATGCACTGGTGCGCCAACCTCGTGACCGGGCCCGAGGGAAGCGGCGAGGCCGTGCTGCTGCGGGCGGCGGTGCCGGTGCACGGTGAGGCGACCATCCGCGAGCGGCGCGCGGCTCGGCGCGCCGTGGATCCGGCGTCGATCAAGGCGCGAGACCTGCTGACCGGGCCAGGGCGACTGGCACAGGGGCTCGACATCCGGGCCGATGACACCGGGCGGACGGTGCTGCGCCTTGACCTGCTGACACTCGACGAGGCGCTCGAGGCGTCCGCGGACGGCCCGGTCATCATCCGCGAACGCGCGGAGGCCGAAGCCGTCGGCATCGAGTTGCCGGTCGCCGGCGACGACCTGCTGGTCGGTCCCCGCATCGGCATCACCAAAGCGGTCGAGCTGCCGTGGCGCTTCGGGGTTCGTGGCGCCCTCGTCTCCAAGCCCTTCCCGTAATGCCTACTCGGCGAAGGGGTCGTCGCCGATCGCCAGGGTGACGGCGGCGGTGCGATCCACGAGCGTGCCGGCGCGCGGGAGCTGGGCGACCACGCGCTCGTGCTGGTCGGGGTCCTGGACGAGGCGCTCCTCGGTGGTGACGCGGACGTCGAAGTCCTCATCGTCGAGGGCCTGCTTGGCATCGGCGAGCGTGAGCCCGAGCAGGTCGGGTACCGGACGCTGGCGCGCGATGCAGTCGGTGGCGGTCTCGGTGGGCTCGCGGCCCGCCACGAACTGCGCGTCGACCGCGCCTTCGCACCAGGGGCCGGCGAGCAGTCCGCTGTCGGGATCGATGGAGACCGTCACGTACTCGGGGTGCGAGAGCGTGAACTCGCGGGTCGGTGTTCCTTCGAGCGCAGCGCGCATGAAACTCGCCCAGATCGCTGCCGGGATGCTGCCGCCGGTCACCGGGCCGCCGCCGTTCTCGGTGCGCATCGGCACGCCGCCGCGGGCGTGCCCCACCCAGACGGCCGTCACGAGGTCGGGCGTGTAGCCGACGAACCAGGCGTCGCGGTAGTCCTCGGTCGTGCCCGTCTTGCCGGCGACCGGACGACCGATTGCGGCGCCGGTGCCGGTGCCGGTGCCGGTGCGCACCACGCCCTGCAGGGTCTCGGTGACCTCGTCGGCGACGCCCGCGTCTATGGTGCTGCGTCGCACCGCAAGTGGGCGCCAGGTGCGGCCCTTGCCTTCGCCGACGACCGAGATGATCCGCGGCCCGCCGCCCTCCACGAGTGACGTGCGCTTGCCGTGCGCCGCGAGGGTCGCGTAGGCGTGTGCCAGCTCGGTCGGCGTCGTACCCTGCGGGAGGGCGCCGAGCACGAGCGCGGGAACCGGATCCATCTGGCTGCGGATCCCCGCGGCCTGCGCTGCCTCGATCGCCGCCTCGATCCCGACCTGGTCCTGGAGGCGTGCGTACACCGTGTTGTCACTCTGCCACGTCGCGCGATCGAGTCGGGTGACACCCGAGTAGCCGCCACCGTTGGTGACGCGGAAGCGGCCGATGCCCTCGTACGTGACATCGAAGGGAGCGCTGCGGATCGTGGTGCCCGGTGCATAGCCGCGCTCGTAGGCGGCCGCGAGCATGAACGGCTTGAAGGCCGAGCCGGGCTGACGTTGCCCGTCGAGCGCCACGTTGAACGCTGCGCGGCGGGCGGTGCCGCCATTGGCCATCGCGCGAACCTCGCCGGTCGCAGGATCGATCGCGACGAGCGCCGCGTCGAGCCCGAGCGCCTCCACCCGCGCCAGGGCCCGGTTGGCTGCGCGTTGCTGTCGCGCGTCGATCGTCGTCTTCACGCGCAGGCCGCCGCCGAGAGCGCGACGCACGCCATAGCGTTCGATCAGCTGGGCGGTCACGGTGTCGGCAAGCTGCGGGGCGAGCTCCTTGCCGCCCGAGCGTCGCGCTCGCGCGCGGACGGATGGGAGCGGGCGTGCCTGCGCCACGGTGGATGCGGGACGCGAGATCGAGCCGAGGTCTGCCATCGCGCCGAGGACGCGGTTTCGACCGGCGCGCGCGTTGTTGGGAGCAGTGAGCGGACTGTTGCCCTCGGGCGCTCGCAGGAGCGCGCCGAGCAGCGCGGCCTGGTCCACGCGCAGCCCCGTGACCGGCACACCGAAGTAGCCCTGCGCCGCGTCGGCCACACCGTAGTAGCCGCTCCCGAAGTACGCGGTGTTGAGGTACGTGGTGAGGATTCGATCCTTCGACCATCGTGTTTCCAGGGCGACCGCGAACACGGCTTCGCGCGACTTGCGACCGAGCGTCTGCTTCGGTCCGACGTAGGTGTTCTTGACGAGCTGCTGGGTGATGGTCGAGCCGCCCTCGACCGCGCTGCGCGCCCGCACGTCGGAGACCACCGCGCGTGCGATGCCGCGCAGGTCGATGCCGGAGTGGCTGCCGAAGCGTCGGTCCTCGGCTGCGATCACCGCGTTGCGCAGGACCCGCGGGATGTCACCCTCCTCGAGGTAGGTGCGGGTCTCGGGGGCGCGCAGCTCGCGCAGTTCGGTGCGCCCGTCACGCGCCACGATCGCGCCCTTGAGCTCGCGCACGTCGGCGCGCGACTCGAGCTCGTCCAGCTTGGGGATGGCGGCGGAGAGCACGCCAGCCCAGGCACCTATCGCGAACAGGGCGCCGAAGAGCACGAGCCGGAACAGCACCCGGAGCGCGCGACGCACCCTCAGCGCCTCCGAGCCAGGGTCAGGGCGAAGGCGCCGTCATCGTCGAACCACCGCTCCACGGTCTTGAAGCCGGCAGCGTCGAGCTCCGCGTCGACCCGCTCGGGCGTGAACTTGGAGCTGACTTCGGTGAGGATCGGATCGCCGGTGTTGAACTCCGTGTCGACGAGCCCCGGCACGTGGATGCGTGTCGCGCGATTGGCCCGGAGCGCGACCTGCACCCAGGCGTCGTGCTCGCTCCACCACGCCTCGTGCTCGAAGGCGTCCACGTCGAGCTCGGCGCCGAGGCGCTGCTCGAGCACGCGCAGGATGTTGCGGTTGAACCGTGCCGTCACGCCCGCGGCGTCGTCGTAGGCGGCTTCGAGGATGCCCGGCGACTTCACGAGGTCGGTGCCGACCAGGAACAGCTCGCCGGGCTCGAGCATGCCGGCGCATCCCTCCAGGAAGCTGCGGCGCTCGTCCGGGATCAGGTTGCCGATCGTGGAGCCCAGGAACACGATCATGCGGCCCGCGCCAGCGGGGGCGGGCGGGACGGCGTCGAGGTGTCGGGTGTAGTCGCCGACGATGGCGTGCAGTGGCGCGTCGGGGTAGCGCTCTGCGAGCGCGTCGGCGGCTTCGCGGAGTGCGTCCTCCGACACGTCCAGGGTCACGATGCCCGAGAGCGACCCGGCTGCCTGCAGCGCGTCGAGGAGCAACAGGGTCTTGGTGGAGTAGCCGCTGCCGAGCTCCACGAGCACGACGTCGCCTGCCGCTCGCGCGATGTCGGCCGCGTGACGCTCGAGGATGGATCGCTCCGCGCGGAACAGGTAGTACTCGGGCAGGCGCGTGATCTCGTCGAACAGGCGCGACCCGGTGGCGTCGTAGAACCAGCGAGGCGACAGCCAGCGTGGCGTGGCCACGAGGCCAGTCCCGACGTCTGCGCGCAGCTCCTGCAGCAGGTCGTCCTCATCCATCCGGGAATCGAGGGTGAGCGTGGTGGCCATTGCGGCAGCCTACCCGTCGGCAAGGCGCAGGCCGGCGAACAGCTGGCGGCGCTGCGGGTGGTCCCAATTGCGGAAGGTGCTGCGACACACTAGCTCGTCGGTCGCCCACGAGCCCCCGCGCAGGACCCGGTAGTTGCCACCGAAGAACTCCTTGGAGTACTCGGCGTAGGGAAAGACGGTGAACCCAGGCCACGGCTCGAAGCGCGAGGCGGTCCACTCCCACGTGTTGCCGAGCATGGCGCGGCAGCCACAGGGGGAGGGCTCGGCGGTGAGCAGGCCGGGCGCGACGGGGCCGTCGTAGCGGGCACCGACGTTGGCGCCGTCGAGGCGCGACTCGGGGGCAGTCGAGCCGTCGGGGCGCCAGCGCGCGGCGGCTTCCCACTCGAGCTCGGTGGGGAGGCGTGCGCCGGCGAACCGCGCGAACGCGTCGGCCTCCCACCACGAGACGTGCTGCACGGGCGCGGCGGGGTCGACCTCGTGCCACGCGCCGAACGTGCACGCCTGCCAGGTCCCGTCGCCGGAGGGGCGCCATCCCGCGGGCGCCGTGAGCGCATCGTCGGCGACCGCCTGCCAGCCATCGGGGTGCCACCAGCCAGGTTCGGTGTAGCCACCCGCCTCGATGAACTCGATCCACTGCGCGTTGGTGACGGCGTCGCGCGCGATCCGGAACGGGTCGATCGAGACCGCGTGGGCTGGCCGTTCGTTGTCGTAGGCCCACGGATCCGCGCTCGTTCCGATCGTGCCGGTGCCGCCCGGGTGGTGGAGCCAGCGCGTGGCGAGCGGCTGTTCGCCCGGGAGCGCTGCGGCGGCGGTCCGTGTGCTCGCAGCGGTCGCGCCCACATGCTCGAGCGCGGTGGCGCGCTCGCCCATCGCCTGGCGCGCCTGCAGGATCGTCTCCGCGTGCTGGTGCTCGTGCTGCACGACGAGCCCGAGCACGAAGCCGTCACGGAGCAGCTCGCCCTCGGTGGCTGCGCGAGCTGGGTCGAGCAGGCCGTCGTCGATCGCGCGCAGGGATCGGTCACGCACGGCGGTGATGTAGGTGCGCGCTTCGTCCGGGCCGAGCAACGGCAGCGACTCGCGCACGTCGCGCGGCTGGCGGAAGGCGTCGTAGAGCTCGTCCAGGCCGGCCGGCGTCACGCGCTCGCCGGCGAGCGTCTGCACGAGCCACAGGTCCTCGTAGTTGCCGACGTGCGCGAGGTCCCACACCATCGGCGACAGGATCGGCAGCCACTGGCGCCGCAGCTCCGCGTCCGTGACCTCCTCGACGAACGCGAGGATTCGCGCGCGTGCGCGCGAGAGCTCGTCGTACGCCCGCTGCTGTGAGACCGACCCGTCCATCCGTACGCAGTATGCCGCGCGGGTTCGGCCCTGCGAGGGCGACCGGTAGGATTGGGCGCGTGGAACCCCTCGTCGAAGACATCGAGCGCTCCTTTCAGGAGATCGAACGCCAGCTGGGCGATCCAGCGCTCTTCGACGACCCCAAGCGGGCCGTCGAGGTGACGCGCGAGCACGCGCGGCTCAAGGGAGCCGCCGAGCTCGCGGTGCGGTGGCGCGAGCTGCGCGCGCAGGTCGAGGAGTCGCACGCGCTCGTCAACGACGACGAGCCCGAGATCCGCGAGATGGCGAAGCTGCAGAAGTCAGAGGCCGAGGCGGAGCTGCCGGTCGTCGAAGAGGCGCTGCGCTTCGCGATGATCGAGCCCGATCCGGACGACCACAAGGACGTGATCGTCGAGATCCGCCCGGGCGCCGGCGGGGACGAGGCCGCGATCTGGGCGGGCGACCTCGCGAACATGTACCTGCGATATGCGCAGTCGAGCGGCCTGCGGGTGGAGGTCATCTCCACGACCGACGGCGACGCGGGCGGCTACAAGGAGGCGTTCTTCTCCATCGCCGGAGAGGACGCCTACGCCAAGCTCAAGTGGGAGAGCGGCGTGCACCGCGTGCAGCGCGTCCCGAAGACTGAGACGCAGGGGCGCATCCACACCTCGACGGCGTCGGTGGTCGTGCGCCCCGAGGTGGAGGAGGTCGAGGTCGAGCTCGACATGAACGACGTGCGCGTCGACGTGTACCGCTCGAGCGGGCCGGGTGGCCAGAGCGTCAACACGACCGACAGTGCCGTGCGCCTGACCCACGAGCCCACGGGCCTGGTCGTCACGTGCCAGAACGAGAAGTCCCAGCACCAGAACAAGGATTCGGCGCTGCGCGTGCTGCGCGCACGCCTGCACGAGCTGGAGCTCGAGAAGACCGCGGCCGCGCTCGGCGAGCAGCGACGCAGCGCGATCGGGACCGGGGACCGTGCCGAGAAGATCCGCACCTACAACGTGCCCCAGAGCCGCGTGACCGACCACCGGATCGGGTTCACGATCAACCAGCTCGACACGGTGCTGTCAGGCGGGCTCGACTCGGTGGTCGAGGCGCTCCGGCAGGAGGAGCAGCGCAGCCGGCTCGCCGAGCGGTTCGGATGATCGAGGTCGGCGCCGTGCCCGAAGGTGTCCCGACGAGCGTGGGCGACGCCGTCCGCGTGGTGACCAAGGCGATCGGCGATGCCGGCGTCGGCGACACGCCGCGCCTGGATGCCGAGCTGCTGGTGGGGCACGTGAGCGGGCTCGATCGCGTCGGACTGCGTGTCTCGGACGACCAGGTGCTGGAGCCGGCGACGTGGATGACGCTCGACGCGCTGGTGGGTCGGCGCCTCGCCGGCGAGCCGGTCGCCTACCTGCTCGGCACGGCCTGGTTCTACGGGCGCGAGTTCCAGGTGGATCGGCGCGTGCTCGTGCCGCGGCCGGAGACCGAGTTGCTGGTGGAGCTCGCCCTCACGCACTTCGCCGACCACGCGACCTCCTCGACCTTCGTCGATGCGTGCACGGGGAGCGGATGCGTCGCGATCTCGATCGCAGCCGAGCTCGAGGGGCGGGCCCGTGTGCTGGCGACTGACATCTCGGCCGAGGCGCTCGAGGTGGCGGCTGCCAACGCGGCGCGGCATGGCGTCGACGTGGACCTGCGTGCGGGTGACCTGCTTGCTGCGGTGGCCGATGAGCGGCGCGTTGCCGTGGTCACGGCAAATCCACCGTACGTCGACGGCGCTGACGCCGAGGGGCTCGAATCGGGCGTGCGCGACCACGAGCCGGCCGTCGCGCTGTTCGTGCCGGAGGAGGGCGTGGATGCGTTCTTCGCACGGCTCGCGCGCGAGGCGCTCGGGGTGCTGGAGCCCGGCGGGATGCTCGCGGTCGAGCACGGTTCGGGCCAGCGCGAGGTCGTGCAGCGCGCATTCCACGCCGCCGGATTCGTGGAGGTGCGCGGCGTCGACGACCTGGCCGGGATCGATCGTGTCGTGGTCGGCCACGCATCGGGGTAGGAGCGCTGCATGCTCATCCTCAAGGATCCCGCGCCTGACAGTGCCGAGCTCGGCTACGTACGACGCGCCCTCGAGCAGGGCGAGCTGGTCGTCGTGCCGACAGACACCGTCTACGGCATCGCCGCCCTCGCGGGAGACGAGGCTGCGGTCTCGCGACTGTACGCGGCGAAGGGCCGCGATGTGTCACAGGCGACCGCCGTCATCTTCGGCTCGGTCACGGCAGCTCGTGAGGCATTCCCGGAGCTGAGCGCGCGCGCCACGTGGGCGCTGCAGTCGCTCCTGCCCGGCCCGTGGACGCTCATCGTCGAGAACCCCGCGGGTCACATGCCGTGGCTGACTGGTGGCGCAGCTGCGCCGATCGGGTTGCGGGTGCCGGCCGGCGCGCTGGACCTGCCACCGATCGCGGCGTCGAGCGCCAATCGCAGTGGCGAGCCGACGATCCAGCGCGTCCAGGAGCTCGACGGCGAGCTGGCAAGCAC
>JAOPYU010000138.1 GCA_025964455.1 Thermoleophilia bacterium
ATGATGCGCTGGAACAGGTCACGCTCCTCCTGCGTCGCCTTGCGGAAGGGCGACCCGATGTCCTTGAGCTTGCCGGACTTGATCGTCACCTGCTCGACGCCGATCTCGTCCGCGAGCTCGTCGACCACGTAGTACTCGAGGATCACGCCGATGGATCCGGTGAAGGTGCTCGGCGCCGCGACGATGCGGTCGGCAGAGGCGGAGATGTAGTAGCCAGCCGATGCGGCCGTGCCGCGCATCCAGGCGACGACGGGCAGGTCGGTCTCCTTGTCGAGGCGCGCGAGCGCGTCGGTGACCTCCTCGCTCGCGAGCACGGAGCCGCCCGGGGTGTCGAGCTCGAGGATGACGCCGTCCCAGTCATCCTCCTCCTCGGCGATGTCGTCGATCATCCGTACGAGGTCATCCCCGCCCGTGGCGCTCCCGTCGGCGGGCGAATCGCCGTCGACGATGGCGTTGAAGACGGGGATGATCGCGACGCGGCGGTCGGAGTCGCCACTCTGGACGACCGTCCCGCCGTAGGTGACGCCGTTCTCGGTGAGGGGCGAGGCGAGGCCGGCGCTGCCGGCGGATTGCGCGCCGCTCGCCGTCGCGACGAGCGCGATCAGGATGATGACGAGGAAGATCCAGATGGCGAGGCGGCGGGTCATGCGCGTGAACCTACCGCACGCCTGCGCGATCAGCGGGTGCGCGTACGCCGCTCGCAGCCCGGAAGGATCCGGTCGCGGCGGTCCTGGACGACGCGGTCGCGGCCGGTGCCGCAGGAGACGAGGTCGCGCGCGAGGCCGTCCCCGCTCGTCGTGATGAGGTCGTTGCCCGGGCCGGCGCACATGATGTCGCCGCGGCCGAGGCCGGCGATGCGATCGTTGCCGCCGAGGCCGACGATCACGTCGACGCCGCGTGTGCCACGCAGCACGTCGGCTCGCTGGGTGCCGACGAGGGTTGCACGGCGACCGCCGCAGGTGGGGCGTCGCGGGGCGGTGCCTCCGGGAATCGTCCCCGTGGGGCCGCTGCGGGTGCCGTCGGTGGCGCCGCCGTCGCCGCCGTCACGGATGGTCCGGGTCGCGGCGCCTGACACCCACGGCTCGAGGGCGAGGCGGGCCGCGTCGACGCGCGCCTGGGGCACGTCCGTTGCGAAGGCGGTGTCGAACGCAGTTCGAGCGACGTCCTGCACCGCCGCGCGCCCCGTGGTGGAGGCCGCGATGCGCAGCCACTCGTAGTCCTCGCGACCGTCACGGATGCGCTTGAGGCGGATCGACTCGATCGGCACGTCGTGCGTGCCCCCGACCTGCGCGACGGTTCCCGGGTAGAAGAGCGTGCCGTCGCCGTGGTTGCCACCGTCGTCGGACCACTGGTCGCTCCAGGCGGTCGGAAGGTCGCGCGCGGTCTCGTAGTAGTACTCCCCGGCGAGGTCGTAGGTCCAGCTGATCCAGCCCATCGCACGCGCCTGCATGGCTGGCTGGTCGATGCCGTAGCTCGCCCAGCCGCGCCACTCGGTCTCGGGGTCTCCCGAGGCCGGCGAGCAGCCCATGCTCATGCACGACGTGTAGGACCAGAGGGATCGCGGCGCGCCACCGGGGGTGGTGCCGCTCGCCCAGGGGGCGAACTCGGCGCGTCGTCCGGGGAAGGCGGGACGCGACTTGGGGTGCACGCGGTTGATCACCGGGATCAGCACCGCGATGCGATCGGCGAAGTCGCCGAATCCATTCGCCCGTGCCCACGCCACGTCGTCGAGCGACGTCGTCACCTGCAGCGGCAGGTCGGTGACGCCGGTGCCGGTCGCGGCGCCGCGCCAGAGCTCGTTGGCGCGGCTCCAGTCGCGGCGGCAATTGGACCACGCGGTCGAGCTCGTGGCGATCTCGTCGCAGTGGAAGCGCACGCGGTCGGTGAAGCTGTCCGCCTCGGCGGTGCGGCGCCACTCGTCAGCTGATTCGGTCGCCCACTGGTAGATCGTGATCGTCCGCAGGCGCGCGCCGGCGAGCTGCGTCTGGTCCGAGCCGACGATCAGCGGCCGCGTGTAGGTGCGATAGGAGCTGTCGCTGGGCCCGCTCGGCGTGGCGTTCGGCGGCTTTGCGAGTGTCAGTCGATCGTCGAGCGCGATGCGCGCGTAGGCGGCCGTGAGCGCGGCAGCCCCGCCGGGGTAGGCGGCGCAGTCGTGGGCCTGGCAGATGCGGTTGGGATTGACATCGAAGCCACCGTCGAGCGACGTCGTGCTCGGCAGGTCCACGTCCACCACGTGGACCGCGATCGTCACGGAGCGCTGCGCCTGGCCCGCGGCGCGCACGACGAGGCTTGCGCCTGCGTAGTCGCCGGCGGGCGATCCGGCCGGCACGTGCACGTCGAGCCAGGCGAGCCGGTTCTGGCCGGCGGGCACGTCGATCGGGAAGGCGCGCCGCGGCTCGCCCCAGATCGCGTCGACGCGCGGCACGAGGCTGTCGGGGAAGGCGCCGAGCGCCCCGCCCAGGTCGCCGTCTGACGGGAAGCCGGTGACGTTGTAGTAGCCGACGCGATACACGCGCAGGTGGGAGGGATCGATCGTGACTCCGCCAGGGCCGGCGAGCACCCCCTCGACCGAGACGTCGACGCCGGTCAGCGGCGAGCCGCCGCCGCGTACGACCAGCTGCACGGATTCGACCTCGTTGCCAGCGGCGCGCAGGGCGATGGCCCCCGCGCCGGCCGTGGCATCACCGGGACGCACGAGCACGTTCGGGCCGACGGCGCCGGCCTCGATCGCGGCACCGGCCGCGCCCGGAGCGACTGTGCACGCTGCCAGCGCGCACCACGTCACGAGCGCTGCGAGGAGCGGGTGGCGGATCGATCGGGGCGGGCGCGTGGGCATCACGGATGCATCGGCACGACCGTGTGCGGGCTCGCGTAAAGAATCGTCGTGGAAACGCTGCAAGACCGACGGTCCGGCACGCGGAGCACGTCGCGGCGCCTCAGTGGTGCATTGCGAGGGGGTTGGCATCGAGGCGCAGCGCCTCGTCCTCCTCCAGCAACCCGGCCCCCAGGCTCGCCCCGAGCCCCTCGAGCGAGAGCCCGTCGACGTCGCCGGGCGCCTGCCCGAGCACCTCCGCCATGCGGACCTGGCGCGCGACCCAGGCATGGAACGCCACGCAGCTCGCGAGCAGGCCCCAGAGCAGTTCGCTGTACTGGCCCGACAGGAACGCGCTCGACGCGAGCATGCCGAGGGTCGCGGCCAGGATGCCGCGGCCGAGGCGCACGGCGGTCGCATCCTCGAGCCACCGTGCCCGACGCAGGCCGCGCGCCGCGAGCAGCACGCTGCCGCCCGCGAAGATCGTGAAGGTGACGATGCCGAGCAGGCCGAGCTCCGCGGCGATCTCCAGGTACGAGTTGTGGGTGGTGCGCGGCGCGCTGTTGTTGATGAGCTCGGTGTGCTCCGTGTCGATCGTGATGTAGCGGTTGGCCACGGCCGGGAAGTTGCCGAGCCCGACGCCGTGGACCGGCTGGTCGCGGAACATGTCGGCGGCGATCCGCCACAGGTCGCTGCGGCCGCTCGAATCGCCGTGGACGATGCGGTCGAGCGTGCCCTGCCCGGTAGGTGTCATGACGAGCACGGCGAGCGCGCCCGCCACGAGCAGGGCGGAGGCACCGAGCATGCGCACCCGCTCGCGACCGCGGGAGCTGAGCACGATGACCACGGTGGCGACCAGCACGGCGATCAGGCCGCTGCGGCTCTGGCTCGCGAGGATCCCGTAGCTGCACAGCGCCACGCCGAACATCGCCGCCCCTCGCCCGATCCACGTGCGCGCGGCGCCCATGACGCCGAAGCCGAGTCCGATGGACGCGACCATCGCCGCCGCGTACTCGTTCGGGTCGGTGAATGTGCCCATGAGGCGGCCGCCGAGCTCGGCGCCGATGGCGATGCCCGCCACGGTCGAGAGCGCTCCGGCCCACAGCGCGGTGCACGACAGCGCGAACAGCTGGCCGCGCCGCACGAGGAACACCCCGATGGCGAGGAAGATGAGCGCGTCGGTGACGAGGCGCTCGGACAGCGTGCGGACCTGCTCGGTGTTCACGGCCCAGGCGCTCGAGGCCATGCCGATCGCCACGAAGGCGACGAGGCCGGTCACCACGAGCGGATGTCGCGCCCAGGTCGGCTTCACGCGAGCCACGCCGTGGCGCGAGCGCGTGACGAGGTCGAGCAGGGCGACCACGATCAGGGCGCCGCCGCAGACCTTGATCGGACTGAGCGCCGTGTTGCCCGTGTACTCGGTGACGAGCTCGAAGTAGGTGACGAACAGGAAGGCGCAGACGCCGAAGGTCGAGCTCTGCGTGTAGATCGCGGCCACCACGACGGTGAGCATCGCGGCGATGCCCAGGAACGGGTCGATGACGGCGAGCAGCGCGAGGGCGCAGGCGAGGGCGCCGCCGACCATCCGCACGAGCATGGCCCGACGCGCCCCGATCGGGACCCGGTTGAGCAGCGGGATGTGGCGTGCGGTCATGGGCATGCTTCGCAGCGGTCGATTCGCCGTCCGCATGCGGTGTCGGCAGGCGTCGGGGTGGGCTTGAGGCCGCCCTCAGCGGGGGGCTGCGCGATCGTCTAGCATCCGTCCATGGCTGCTACCCCGACGCCGACCGTTCCGCCGACGATGCTCGATGAGCACGCGGGCCACCACGATCCGTTCGCGGAGGTCAATGCGACGGTCTCGCGTGCCTGCGAGATCGTCGGGCTCCCCGACGACGTGCGACAGATCTTCTGCTCGACGTATCGAGAGATCAGCGTGCAGATCCCGCTGCGGCGTGGCGACGGCTCGATCACGGTGCTGCGCGGCTATCGCGTCCAGCACAACGGCGCGCGCGGCCCGTACAAGGGCGGCATCCGCTACCACCCGGAGGCCTCGATCTCCGAGGTCCGCGCCATGGCGTCGCTCATGACGTGGAAGTGCGCGATCGTGAACCTGCCCTACGGCGGCGCCAAGGGCGGCGTCATGGTCGATCCCAAGACGCTCAACGAGAGCGAGCTCGAGCAGCTGACGCGCCGCTTCACGCTGGCGATCAGTTACGTGCTCGGCGTCAACCGCGACATCCCGGCGCCGGACGTCAACACGAACGCGCAGATCATGGCGTGGATCATGGATGCGTACGGCTCGCGCTACGGCCACCAGCCGGGCATCGTCACCGGCAAGCCCGTGGAGCTGGGCGGATCGCTCGGGCGCGAGGCAGCGACCGGTCGCGGCGTCGTGAACATCGTCGCCGAGGCGGCGCACGACCTGGGCATCAAGCTGGACGGCGCGCGTGTCGCGATCCAGGGCTTCGGCAACGTGGGCTCCAACGCGGCGCGACTGATCCGAGAGCTCGGCTGCAACGTGGTCGGCGTGAGCGACGCGAGCGGCGGCATCATCAACGAGAAGGGGCTCGACACCGACGCGCTGCAGGCGTGGGTCGCCGAGCACGGCTCGGTGAAGGGCTTCTCCGGCGGTGATACCGGGACCAACCACGACGTCCTCACGATGGACTGCGACATCCTGATCCCGGCCGCGCTCTCCAACGCGATCACCGAGGACAACGTCGCCGAGGTCAAGGCGCGGCTCGTCGTCGAGGCGGCCAACCACCCACTCTCGAGCGAGGCCGACGAGGCACTCCAGGACATGGGCGTCACGGTCGTGCCTGACATCCTCGCCAACGCGGGCGGCGTGACGGTCTCCTACCTGGAGTGGGTCCAGAACATCCAGCAGTACCGCTGGACCGAGGACCACGTCAACCGCGAGCTCGCCAGCGTCATGAAGCGGGCGTGGGGCGAGGTCTTCGCCTACTCGCAGGACCACAAGCTCCCGCTCCGCGACGCGGCCATGTGCCTGTCGGTCGCGCGCGTCGCCCGAGCCGCCAAGCTCCGCGGCTACATCTAGGCGCCTCCGCCTCCTCCGCCCCCTCCCCGCCGCGCGCACGATTTGTCGCCACCCCTCCCCGCCGCGCGCACGATTTCTTGACGCGGGCGCAAGAAATCACGAGCACCTCATGACGAACGCGGGGGGCGCGGCAGGCCGTTCGGCGGACCCGGCGGCCGCCGGTCGATCCGAGGTGAAACGAAATCGGGGCGGTTCCCGACAACTGGGTGAGCGGGCTGTGGCCTACTCCTTGAGCGTCCGGACTGACCTCCCCGGGCGCACATGTGCGAGGGAGGGGACTGGAAGGACCGTCATCCGCCAGTCCCCTTTCCTATGCCCGAATGCCGGCCTCGCGGATGAGTGGAACAGGGCCATCGTCATGCGATGCCGGCGTGCCACTCATGGGGCGGATTGGTCAGATCGTGAGCGCGTCGACGACGAGCGCGACGAAGACGATGGCCAGCCAGACCATCGATCCGAGGAAGGCGCGGGTCGCGGCGGTGTTGCCGGGCTCGCCCTTGGCCGTGATGAGGGGCGCTGCAGTCGCCTCGTCCGCGCCGCGTGCGCGATCGACTGACACGAGCGCCCACATGCGGCGGAGCAGGTACACGTTCGCGATGCTCGCGCCGAGCGCGTAGACCCAACCGGCATCACCCGTGGCCACCGGGACGTACGTCGCGATCGCCGTCACGAGCGTCCAGCGCCACGTCGCACGGACGGTGGCACGCTCGCCATGGGTCGCCGGGAGCATCTTGAATCCAGCTGCGGCGTAGTCCTTCTGGATAAGCAGCGACAGCGGCCAGAAGTGCGCCGGCTGCCAGAGGAACATGATCGCGAAGAGGGTCCAGGCGAGCGGCGAATCGAGCGCTCCGCCAGCGGCGACCCAGCCGACCACGGGCGGCATCGCGCCGGCCACCCCGCCGAGCACGGTGTTGTGGACGGTGACGCGCTTGAGCGGCGTGT
>JAOPYU010000357.1 GCA_025964455.1 Thermoleophilia bacterium
TAAACCGCACAACGGCCCAGACGCGCTCAATAATTTGTTGTGCCTGTGCCCGAACGACCACGTCCGATTCGATGGCGGATCGATCATCGTCACCGAATCCCTTGAGGTAGTGGACACGGTCCGAGCGTGGACTGCACCCTTGCGGATCAGCAAGCAGCACGCGATTTCGGGCGAATACTTCGCGTACCATCGCGAGCTGTTCGTCTGAGCGGATGCGAACCGCTGGCTCGCACTTAAAAACACTGGTTATGCACGTTATTTCGTGGGTTCTATGCCGTTGCGTGGCTGATCGAAAGCGAGATCAGCAATGTCAGGCATCCAAGTCAGTGCACGTCTCGAGGCAGCATCCGACCTCGCGCTCATCGAGGAGTTCATCGCTCAGGCCGAGGTCGGGGAGACCACCCGAAAGAAGTACCGGTCCCAGCTTGGCGAGTTCCGCGCTTGGCTCGTGCACCCGCGAAACGAGCGGGGAGGAGCCGCCTCGTTGCTGAATGCGGGTCGCGCCGACGTCGTGCGGTTCGCGGCGTACCTGGCCGAAGGCGACCGGTTTGCGTCGACCGGCCACCGCAAGGTGAAGCTTGGCGCTGTTTCGCCCAGCACACGGAAGAGCTATTTCGCGTCGCTGCGCAACTTCTATCGGTACTTGATGACGATCGACCTCGTAGCTTGGGATCCCACGGAGGGGGTGAAGCGCCCCACCGTGAAGGTGCAGCCGGGGCTGCGGCTGACAGCTGAAGAGCTGCGCCAGCTGCTCGCCGTTCCGGGCAAGCCGCGCGAGCGGATTCAGGCGTTCCTGCTCGCGTACACGGCCGCGCGTGTGAACGAGCTTCGCGGGCTGCGATGGAAGGACGTCAACTTCCAGGAGGGCACCCTGATGTTGCACGGCAAGGGTGACAAGTACCGTGTCATCAGCATCCATCCGAGGCTGATGCCGGAGCTGCGACGCTGGTACCTCGGACAGGAAGTGGACGCCATGAAGTACCCCAAGATGCTGGCGGCGCGCAGTGACGAGCAGACGAACTACGTTCTGATGACGCGCAATGGCGGGCCGGTCGCCATCAACGCCATTGCTCAGCAACTCAAGATCAGGGCGGAGCGGGCAGGCCTGTACGTGCTCAATCCATCGAACCCGCGGAATGGACGGAGCCGCGTGTCGCCGCATGCGCTGCGCCGTACCTTCGCAACGCTGCTACTCAACGACGGTCACCACCTCGATGCTGTCGCCGACGTGCTCGGACACGTCAACTTGGACACCACCCGAAAGCACTACGCGTTCACATCGTCGGAGCGCATGCGCGCGACCGTCGAGGGATTCACTTTCTGATGCGTGCAATCGTTTCCGTCCAGGACGCTGAGGGAAATCGCCACCGGTGTGGCGCATCGAACAAATCCGCGACGAGAATGGGCGAATTCGGACTCGTCAGGTCTACGCGCTGGGAGATCGCCCACCCGACGCATGCGCGGCTCCATACGTCGGTGATCGTCGCGACGTACGCCCACCCTTCGCCGGTCATCTTGTAGGTCATGTCCGCGACCCATAGCTCGTTCGGTCCGCCCGCTACGAACTGGCGATCGACCAGGTCCGGGCTCGGGAGCGGTCGCAGGTCACGCCGCGGCGGGCGGCCCTTCTTGCGTTTTTTCACGCCGTGGATGCCGGCCTGGCGCATCAGCTTCTCGACCAGCTGCTTGCTGACCTTCTCGCCCATCGCGAGGAGCTCCGCATGGATCCGGGGGCTGCCGTACGTGAACCAGGACGCGCGGTGAATCTCGACGATCAACGAGGTCAGGCGCATGCGCCTGACCTCCGCGTCCGACGGCGCTCGCTTCGCCCAGGCGTGATAACTAGGAGGGTTCACGCCGAGCAGCTTGGCCATCATGGTGACGGTGTGCGTCGCCTTCATCGCATCGATCAGTCGGAACGCTTCGACCGGCCTGATCGATCCGTCTCCGCCGCGAAGAAGGCTGCGGCTTTTTTTAGGAATTCGTTCTCGGTACGCAGCCGCACCGCTTCTTTGCGCAGCGCACGCAGCTCCGCGAGCTCCTCCGACGACGCGCCCTGGCGAGCCCCGTCATCGATCTCGGCCTGCTGCACCCACCAACACAGCGTCGAGTACTTCAACCCAAGCTCCTCAGCGACCGCTCGAATCGAGCGGTCGCTTGCCCGCGCGACCCGCACGGCCTCCTCACGGAACTGCGGCGGATAATTCTGTCCCTTCGGCATGACCTTCCTCCTGCTCGAACACCTATCGGTGTCCCGAGCTCAGGTGTCAACCGTTTTCAGGGAGGTCCACAGTTCCGATATGGATCTACTGTGGCCCCGACGGTGAACGATCGTATCCCGGCCACTGCCGCTGAGAAACGTTGCTCACACCATGTACGCCGCAGCTGCACGGGCAGGCGATCGGCAATGTCAGCCTGTCCACAGCGACCCGCGCGTCTAACACCAGGGAACGGAGATCTGGCGTTTCGCGCGTCCGGTATATCCGGGCGGACCAACGCGTGAAATTGTCCTCGTTTGAATCCGACCCGATCTCTGGATCATCAAGCTTCAACGAAGACCCGTGAGTAATGCGCGCCGTTCACGCCTTACCGCCGGGGATTACGAGACAGACCCGGGCTCACTCGTATGCGAACGGCGTATTCCGGGTCACGCGCTCGGTGCGAGTACCTCGAACGAGATCGGCGCGGCGTACGTACCAGGCGGGTGGTTGATCGGGACGCTTACTCCGAATCGAAAGCTTGCAGTGGCGTCCGTGACACCAACGTTCGACCCGCCAGCGACCTTGGCGGTCGCCGGTAGTGTCGTCGCGTCGATGGGGCGCCACCATGTGCCGTCCGAGGCCGGACAGGTCGCACTCGTGCTCCATGCCGGGATGACGCCCAGACCGGTGGTGCCGCGTAGGCAGGTCGCGAACATGCTCCCGGTAACAAAATCGGCGATCCCGCTGGCATGGTCGCGCACCGCGCCAGTCGCATAGCTGCGGATGGCGGCTGGTGTCGCTGCGATCGACTGAACACGGACTTCGTCGATGCTTCCCACGAATCGGTTTGTGTTGCCGTAGTCGTCGCCGACACGGAGGGCTGGATTGATGCCTCCCTGTACGTCGATGGTCCCGGTGTATCCCACTTGGGCGACCTGGAGCCCGTCGAGATATAGCGTGGAAGTCGTGCCGTTCGCCACTAATGCTACGTGGCGCCATGCGTTAGTACAGACGCTAGCCTCGGTATCGTTTGACGGACCCAGGTGCCGCCGTCGACGCTGAAGCTGCCGCGTAAGTCGCCGCTCGTGAACGCGAGTTCGTAGTTGTCCTGACCACCGCCGTTCGTGCCTTTGGCCACGACCGTTGCGGGAGATGACTGGGCCACGGAACATCGGAGCCACAAGTCGACTGTGAACGTTGATGACAGGTCGTATGCCGGCTCATACGGTGCACTCAGGCCCGATGATCCATCGAAAGAGGTTGCCGAACCGTAGGCCGGGGGGCCCGCCGTCGGAGCTGGCACGCCGGACGTAGCTGTCATGGCATTGGCACCGGCTGATCGGTCAGACCACCCGCCGTTATTGGACCACCACCCGACGGTGGTGCCCGTTGCCGGCATCGGGAGCATGGCCCAGCCCTCTTGGTCCGTCTGCGCCATCCGGAGCATGGAGGAATCGTTGGATGAACCCCAGCCCACTACACAGTCCGCGGGGGTCGTTGCCGGCGTCCCTGGTTGAACGGCTCCGAACGTCGTTACGCCCGGAGTTCCGGTGGCACAGCCGGCCGTCGTGACGTTGGTGGCGCTGGCGACGTTCAAGGTCACCACCAGGTTCGATGTGGCCGCCGTCGAGCCACTCGCAATCAGAAGGCTCGCGCCGGCGGCCATCGCCACAATGAGCGTCGGACACTCATGCTCGTCTATCGGCACGAGGTTCCGCCACCGAAAGCCGCGCGAACCCGCGCACGGGTCCGAAATGCTAGTCGCGGTTGATGAGCGCGACCCCCGCCATCGCGGCGAGGCCGAGCGGCACGGCCGTCCATGCGGCAGACCGCAGCGCTTCCGCACCGAACTTCGCCCCTGAAGTAAGCGCTGGAGCGGCCGCCCACACAGAGGTGCGACCGCGATCTGCGATCATCACCGACGCGAGCCCTGCCAAGGCCACGGTGCCCGCGCTGGCGATGCCGGTGAGCGCCAAAGCGCTTTCGGGTCTACCTTGTCCCGCCGAATCGGAGACCCGATCGGTCAGGTTCCGAGCGCCGTAGGCACTCGCCCCAATCACGCCTGCGGCAGCAACGGCCCCAACTGCGCTGGCCATCTTCGTGCTCTGGATGTTCATCCGGTTCCCCCCCCCCCCCAGTTGCTCTAGCTTCACCTGGAATTCGAGTTTCTGATGCGTCTTGTTGCAGATGGTCGTCCTGCGAGCGGGGAGATCGGTCATCACGCCCTCCTGGGGCGGCCGCGAGGGACCACACAGATCCTTGACGAATGACGTCGTCGCGTGCCGATCGCCTACTCGACCACCACCGCTAATCGCCACGATGTCACTCAACTCGAGCCACTCCTGAATCGCATCCCACGCGTGATTGGCCGTGTCGGCCCGCCAGCCAGGACCGCCTGTTCACGACGATCTCCGGTGATGTCACCCAGCCACCCATGAATGAGTGGGCGTGGCGCTTGGGTTCTCCCGCGGCATCGTCGTCGGATCGACCTCGCGAGCCTGAAACAGCACAAAAACGCCCGCCTCAGCAGCGGTTACGAACTGCGCAGCCCCAGTTCGCAGCGCGAGTTCTCGCGCTGCGGCGATCGCGTCCGAGACCGATCCCTTCACGCGCCCCGGCGTCGGGCCGCCATCCATCAGGAGTGCCGTGGTAGATCCTGGCTGATCACCACGTCGCTGAAGTGGCGACGAGGGCGTAGGGGCGGCTCGTCGCGGGGGCAGTTACGGAAATTGCGGAGAGGAGCTTCATGGCACTATGAACCACGCTGGGTTTCCCGGAGGCCATTTCATCAGGCAAGCACGAGCGCTTCCTGACTGACATTGTTGAGTATCTCGAATTCGGCTGGCGGGATGTCGCCGAGCTCCTCGTGGAGTCGATCGAGATTGTAGAAGCCGATCCAGTCGGCGGTCTCGTGCTCGGCCAGCTCGAAGCTCGGGAAGCGCCGCCCGTCGATGAATTCGGCTTTGTAGGTGCCGACGAATGTCTCGGCCATCGCGTTGTCGTAGGCGTCGCCGCGGGAGCCGATGCTGGGCCGCAGGACCAGCTCGAGGAGTCGTTCGGTGTAGGCGACTGACATGTACTGGCTGCCCATGTCATTGTGGGCGATCACGCCGTTGGGTGGCTGGCGCAGGCCGTGTGCCATCTCGAGTGCGTCCATGACCAGCTCGGTGCGCATGTGCGTGGCGATCTGCCAGCCGACGATGTAGCGGCTGTACACGTCGAGGATGAATGCCATGTACACGAACCCTTGCCAGGTGCGTACGTAGGTGAAGTCCGCGACCCACTTCTCGTTCGGTGCCGTTGCCGTGAAGTCGCGATCGAGCAGATCCTCGGGACGCTCAGCAGGCTCGTCGCCGGGCACGGTGGTGCGCGGCTTCTTGCCGCGACTGATGCCCTCCCAGCCGCGCATGCGCATCACTCGTCGCACGCGATCGCGGCCGACGTCGTCGACTCCCTCGCGCTTGAGTTGTTGATGCGTCTTGCGAGCGCCGTACGCCTTGCGATGCCCTCGACGCGCGTGACGGATCTCATCGGCGAGCTGCGCGTCGCGCAGCTCGCGAGCCGACGGCTCGCGCCGGAGTCGGTCGTAGTGGGTGCTCACGCCCACTCCCAGTGTCTCGCACACGAGCTCGACCCCGACGCTTCTGCGCTCCTCGATGAAGCGCGTCACCGTCGCCGGGTCGGGTCGAGCTCCGTCGCGAAATACACCGACGCATCCTTGAGAATCTGGTTCGCCTTCTTCAGCTGCGTGTTTTCTCCTTACGCAGCTGCTTGAGCTCAACCAGCTCCGCAGACGTCGGCTGACCCGGACGCTTGCCCATGTCAGCCTCCGCTTGGCGCACCCACAACCTGAGCGCCTCCGCATGCACGCCCAAGTCGCGAGCGACCTGCGCAAGCGGACGTGGCCGCTGCTCGATCGCCAGCCTGACTGCGCGCTCTTTCAACTCATCCGAGTACTTGCGATTCGCCATGGTCCGGTCTTCCCTTCAAGCAA
>JAOPYU010000141.1 GCA_025964455.1 Thermoleophilia bacterium
ACCGACGCTGCGCGCACAGCTCACGCACGTCGCGGCCCAGCTCGCGCTCCTGCTCAACGCCGGCGCCGAGCGCCTCGCCACGCTGCTGCCCAGCCGCGGAGACGGTGGCGCCACCGCCGCGGCCCCCGCGCCCGATGCAGCTTCCGCTCCGCTCGATCTGCGCCCGCCCGCCATGCCCCTGCAGCCGCCTCCGCCGCCGCTCGGGCCGACGTTCACGCTCGATCCGCACACCGGCACCATCGACGTCCCCGCCGGCGCGATCCCCATCGAGCCCGGGTCACTCCCTGGCGAGGATCCGGGCAGCGACGGCGCCAGCACCACGCCGCCGATCGGGATCGGTATCCCGAGCGCGTGGATGCCGTGGGTCGGGCGCCTGCGCCCCGCCTCGCTGCGACGCGACCTGCGCAGCCTCCTTGAACGCATCGATGCACTGCTCGACGAACACGGCGTCACGCGGCTGCAGCTGCTCCTGGCGATGATCGCCGTGCCGGTCGCGACGGCATTCCTCATCGACGTGGTCGCGACCATCCTCGACGGTCGCTAGGTCCCACGCCCGGGAGCCTCAGCCGACGCGGGTCCCATCCCGTCGAACGATGCCCAGCCGCGAGGGCGGGTACCGACGCGCCTGGATGTAGTCGGGAAGGCGCGACCCGATCAGCTCGAACAGCTGTTCCGGCGATGCGGTCTCGCACGTCATGATGAGCAGCCAGGCGGGGCGTCCCTGCTCGTCGACGGTCTCCCAGACCTCGGTCTGCACGAACGAGTGCTTGCCCGCGATGATCTCGGCGACCTGCGACGGGCCCGTCTTCTCGTTGAAGAGGATGACGATCGTCGGCTCGGTCCCGCGGCGGGGCGCGGGAGGCGTGTCGTCATCGATGGTCGTCACGAGCGCAGACATCTCGCACACGATAGCCGATCGACGCGCGCGCTTCGACCCTTCTCCGACGCGCACGCATGACATCGGGTCGACGCGCTAGCATCCCCGTGAAAGGACGCGCGCCTCGCTCCAGCCTTTCGCACCCGCCCCGCGATCGCGGTGTCGACGCCCCGTCCACGTTGGAGCGCGACTGGAGGCCGGCCATGGACGTCGAGATCGGACGAGGCAAGAAGGCTCGCAGGGCCTGGGGATTCGATGACGTCGCGATCGTGCCCGGACGCCGCACCCGTGATCCCGAGGACGTCGACCTCTCCTGGCGCCTCGGCGGGATCGAACTCGACCTGCCGCTGCTCGCCAGTGCCATGGACGGGGTCGTCTCCCCCGCCACGGCGATCGCCCTCGGCAAGCTGGGCGGCATCGGCGTGCTCAACCTCGAGGGCCTGTTCTCCCGTTACGAGGATGCGGAGGCACGCTGCGCCGAGATCGCCGGGCTCTCTCGCGAGGAGGCGACCGGCCGCATGCAGGAGCTGTACGCGGCCCCCATCGACCCCGACCTGATGGTCGCGCGAATCCGCGAGATCAAGGCCGCCGGGGTCCCGGTCGCAGCGTCGCTCACGCCGCAGCGCGTGGAGCAGTACGCCGACGCGGTGCTCGAGGCGGGACTCGACGTGCTCGTGATCCAGGGCACCGTGGTCAGCGCCGAGCACGTCTCGACGCACGGCACGACCCTCGACCTGAAGCGCTTCATCCCGAGCCTGGACGTGCCGGTCATCGTCGGGGGCTGCGCCTCCTACCAGTCGGCACTGCACCTGATGCGCACGGGAGCGGCGGCCGTCCTCGTGGGCGTCGGCCCCGGCGCCGCCTGCACCACGCGCGGCGTCCTGGGGGTCGGCGTGCCCCAGGCCACGGCCATCAGCGACGTCGCCGGCGCCCGTGCCCAGCACCTGCTCGAGACCGGCGAGCGCGTCGCCGTGATCGCCGACGGCGGGATGCGCACCGGCGGCGACATCTCCAAGGCCATCGCCTGCGGCGCCGACGCCGTGATGATCGGGTCACCACTCGCCCGCGCGCACGAGGCGCCGGGCAAGGGCTACCACTGGGGCATGGCGACGTTCCATCCCTCCCTGCCCCGGGGAGCGCGGGTCGAGGTGGAGCAGGTCGCCTCACTGGAGGAGATCGTGCTCGGCCCGGCGCGCGAGAACGACGGCACCCTCAACCTGATGGGCGCGTTGCGCACCTCGATGGCGACCTGCGGCTACCAGTCGATCAGCGAGTTCCAGAAGGCCGAGCTCGTGCTCGCCCCGGCGATCCAGACCGAAGGCAAGCACCACCAGCGCGCCCAGCGCGTGGGGATGGGATGACGACCGCGGCTCCCGAGGCGGGCGACGCGCCAGGCGAGACCCGCGACGGCGGGCTCCGAGCCCACCCCGTGGTCGTGCTCGACCTCGGTGGCCAGTACGCGCGTCTCATCGCCCGTCGGGTCCGCGACCTCGGTTCCTACTCCGAGGTGCTCGGCGCCGGGACCACCGCCGACCGGCTGCGCGAGCTGGCGCCGAGCGCGGTCATCCTCTCGGGTGGTCCGGCGAGCGTGTACGAGCCCGGCGCGCCGGAGGTCGATCCCGCGATCTTCCGCCTCGGCATCCCGATGCTCGGCATCTGTTACGGCATGCAGCTGATGGCTCGGGAGCTCGGCGGCGACGTGGCGAAGACGGGCAACGCCGAATACGGCGGCACGGAGCTGCGCCGGGACGAGGACGGGGGCGTCCTGCTCTCGGGGCTCGAGCCGGTCGAGACCGTGTGGATGAGCCACCGCGATGCCGTCGTGGCCGCGCCGACCGGAGCCCGCGTGACCGCCTCCACCCCGCAGACCCCCATCGCCGCGTTCGAGGACGTGGAGCGCGGGATCTACGGCGTGCAGTTCCATCCCGAGGTGGTGCACACGCCGAGTGGCCAGGCACTGCTCGAGCGATTCGTCCGCGACGTCGCCCAGGCGCCGGGCGGCTGGGACCCCGAGCACGTGATCGAGGAAGCCGTCGAACGCATCCGCGCCCAGGTGGGCGATACGGGCCGCGTGCTGTGCGCACTGTCAGGGGGCGTGGATTCGAGCGTCGCCGCCATGCTGGTCCACCGCGCCGTTGGCGACCGACTGACATGCGTGTTCGTCGACCACGGCCTGCTCCGCGAGGGCGAGGCCGAGCAGGTCGTCGCCACCATGGACGGACGGTTCCACCTGCCGCTCGTGCACGTGGATGCCTCCGAGCGCTTCCTGTCGCTGCTCGCGGGCGTCGACGATCCCGAGGCCAAGCGCCGCATCATCGGCGAGACCTTCATCCGCACGTTCGAGGCGGAGGCCGAGCGGATCGTGACGGCCGACGCAGCGGAGCCCGTCCGATTCCTGGTCCAGGGGACGCTCTACTCCGACGTGATCGAGTCCGGCGGCGAGTCGGGCGTGGCCTCCAACATCAAGAGCCACCACAACGTGGGCGGGCTGCCCGACGACATGGAGCTGGAGCTGGTCGAACCACTGCGGCTGCTCTTCAAGGACGAAGCGCGCCGCGTCGGCGAGGCCCTCGGCCTGCCCCGCGAGCTCGTGTGGCGCCAGCCGTTCCCCGGTCCGGGTCTCGCGATCCGGATCGTGGGCGCCGTCGATGACGACCGGCTGCGCATGGTGCGCCACGCCGATGCGATCCTGCGCGCGGAGTTCGCCGCGGCCGGCCTCGACGCAACGGTGTGGCAGTACTTCACCGTGCTGCTCGCGGGCGTGCGCTCCGTCGGCGTGCAGGGCGATGCCCGCACCTACGCGCACCCGATGGTCGTGCGCGCGGTGACGAGTGACGATGCGATGACCGCCGACTGGGCACGGCTGCCGCACGAGGTGCTCGCGCGCGTGTCGAACCGGATCGTCGGCGAGGTCGACGGCGTCAACCGGGTGCTGCTCGACGTCACGTCCAAGCCGCCGGGGACGATCGAATGGGAGTGACACCCGCCGAGGAGGCACCGGGCACCGACGTGCTCGAGGCATTCTCCACCCGCCACTTCGGCAACCTGGAGGCGCTCGGCGACGGGTGCGGCGAGCTCGCGGACAGGATCCGCGCCTGGATGGTCGACCACGACGTCGTGTTCGCCGGCCAGCCGATCCCCTTCGTCATGGCGCCCCACTGCCTCGACGAGCCGACGACCGCCCGCGTCCAGCACGCGGTCGAGGTGCTCACGCGCGTGCTCGATCGCTTCTGCAGCGCCTACCGGGTGGATGCCGGCCTCGCCGCGGCGCTCGACCTGCCGCCTGCCGAAGCCGCGCTCGTGCGGATCGAGCCCACGCTCGACGATCCGCTCCAGCTGTGCCGGCTCGACGCATTCCTCATGCCCGACGGCTCGATCCAGTTCCTGGAGTTCAACGCCGAGAGTCCGGCCGGCATCGGCTACACCGACGTGATGTTCGATGGGCTCCACGAGCACTTCGAATCGCTGCACGATCCGGCGAGCGGCCTCGCCGTGCACTACCACCGCATCACCGGCCACCTGGTCGACACCGTGCGCGACGTCGAGGCTCGCTGGCGCGCCTGGACCACGGGACCCGACGGCCCTGGTCGCGCGCTCGGGATCAGCCCGTCCAGCGAACGTCCGCGCGTGCTGCTCGTCGACACCGCCGACAGCCCGTCCGTCCCGGAGTTCCGGATCATCTGCCGGGCGCTCGAGGAGGCCGGGTTCGAGGCGTCGTGGGCGAGCCTGGACGACCTCGCCCGCATCGACGGTCGACTCGTCGCCCACGGCGCACCCGTCGACGTCGTGTATCGCCGCGCACTCGTGGAGGACGTGCTCGACCCCTACGCGAGCCCGGGCGCTGCGGCCCTCATCGCAGCCGTGCGCGGGGGAGCGGTCGCGATGCTCAATCCCTTCCCCGCCCGCGTCGCCAACAACAAGAAGCTGCTGGCCCTCATCGGGGCGCCGCAGTTCGCGCACCTGCTGCTCGACGACGAGGAGCGGCGGATCGTGCGCGAGTGCATCCCCTGGACCCGCATCCTCGCGACCGGCGGCACCTCGCTGCCCGACGGAACGGCCGGCGACCTGCCGGCGTTCGTGTCCTCGCATCGTGATCAGCTCGTGCTCAAGCCCGCGTCCGACTACGGCGGCCACAACGTCTACCTCGGGGTCTCGACCGACCCCGACCACTGGGACGCCCTCGTCGCAGCGCACGCGGGCACGAGCGACTGGATCGTGCAGTCGTACCTCGAGGTGCCGCGGGGGCGCTTCCCGGCGATCGAGGACGGCAGGCTCGTGGTCCGCGAGCGGCACTTCAACATCAACCCCTTCGCGATCGGTGGTCGCTATGCGGGAATGATCACGCGCATCTCGACGGAGCCGGTCATCAACGTCTCCGCCGGTGGCGGGCTCCTGCCGTGCGTCGCCGTGAGCCGCACGACCGCCTGACCTGTCACGCCCTGCGTCCCGCCGGCGTTCTCCACTCGACGATCACGACGTGGAGGTAGGACATGAAGGGCTTCATCCTCGCCAGCGCCATCCCGGTCATCGCGCTGCGGACCGCCATGAACGACCCGGTCGCCTGGCACAACTTCTGCATCTCCGCCCACCAGTGCCTGGTCGCGGCAGTCGGCTGAGGCGATCGCCGAGGCTCCGTCCGGCATCGGTACCCGTCATGCGCCAGAATGCGGGGAAGATCCCAGCACAGGAGCTCCAGATGCCGATCATCCCGTTTGAAGACACCAATCCCCTCCGTCTGGGATTGCCGGTCGATGACAACGCGACGAGGTTCAGCAACTACTTCCATGTGCTGCGCGAGATCATCCACTGGAGCAACGGCTGGCTCCCGCTCGAGCCGTCGTTCCACGCCAAATACGTGCTCGGCGAGCACAACCACGACGACGCGCGCGGGCAGGTCAAGGTGCGGCGCCGCATCTACGAGCTGCGCGCCAACGAGGACTGGCCCGGCGCGCCGAGCGACGCGCTCACCGCCCAGCTCGATCGCCTCGCCAGCGCGACCTCCGCGGCCGAGCACGCCCAGGTCGTCTACGGGCAGCTCAAGCCCGCCCTCATCACCGCGCTCGAGCTGCACGAGCGCGAGGTCGACCCGATCACCGACGAGGTGTCACTCATCGTGGTGCGCCAGCTGCTGGACCGCCAGCGACGCCACCTCGAGGAGGCCGCCGAGCGGTGGACGATCCGTCCTGAGGCGCCGTTCACCGAGGACCTCGGTGCGCTCGAGATCCGCAAGCGCGAGACCCGCGACCTGCAGGTGCTGCCGCCGCTCGACGAGCCGGCGCGCGACGACTTCGTGACGGTGACGCCCGACGGGGATCCGTACCTCTCCGAGGAGCTGTACGTCAACGGCGAGGAGAACCACGTCCCCACGCAGCCCGTCGAGCAGCAGCACTTCTTCCACGGGCTCATGGACGCGGAGCTGTGCGCGGCCGAGCTGATGGCGCGCAACTCGCACGAACACCCCGAGATGCCGTGGGACTTCCACGTCGACATGGCCCGCCAGACGTGGGACGAGCTGCGGCACGCGCGCGTCCACGAGGTGCTCATGGCCACCGAGCTCGGGTGCCGCTGGGGCGACTTCGAGATCGGCTTCGACTACTTCAGGTCGATCTACGCCTTT
>JAOPYU010000164.1 GCA_025964455.1 Thermoleophilia bacterium
CACGATGCTGGTCCCGGGCGCGAGCGTGGCCGCGCGCCGTCGCGCCTCGTCCTGCGTCGACGTGCACGTCTCCAGCTCCGCGATGCGCACAGCAGTCACGACCGCCACCCGCGCTGTTCACCGAGCAGGGTGGCGAGCGCGTCGACGGCGCCTACCTTGTCGAGCGGATCATTGAGGTTGCCGCACTTGGGGCTCTGCACGCAGCTCGGGCACCCGTCGTCGCACGGGCACCCGTCGATCGCGTCGTGGGCTGTCCGCGCCCACTCCTCGAACCGCCCGTAGCCAGCCTCGGTGATGCCCACGCCGCCGGGCTGGCCGTCATAGATGAAGATGCCGGCGCCGTCGAAGGCCGCGTGGTGGTCGATCGACAGGCCGCCGATGTCCCAGCGGTCGCACGTCGCGATGAGCGGCAGCAGCGCGATCAGTCCGTGCTCGGCGGCGTGGAGGGCGCCGAGCAGGCGCAGGGTCTGCTCCGGCCCCTGCGCTGGATCGTGGGGCACCGGCGGCAGCGGGCTCGCGAACCAGATCGCCTCGGTCTCGAAGGCGATCGGCGGCAGCGTCGTCTCCACGACCGACCCGACCTGGCGGTGCGTGCGCACGTCCATGCGCTGATAGCCCGCCAGCTGGTCGGTCACCACCACGCTCCCGTGGCGCAGCACGATCCCCGAGCCCGGCAGCTCGCGCTCCAGGTGCACGCCCACGACCTCGATGTCTGTGTCGACCTTGGCCATCGTGTAGTACGGCATGGTGCGGCGCCGCACGGTCGCCACGAGGTTGGCGACGTCGAGGTGCTCCACGAGGTACGACTCGCCGCGGTGCAGGTAGACCGCCCCGCCGTGGACGGTGCTCGGCGCACGCCCGATCTCCACCGTGCCGAGCAGCTGGCCACTGTCCGCATCGATGATGGTGACATCGCCGCGCCCGGTGGAGCGCAGGCCGATCGCGCTCGCAGGCCGATCGCGGCCGACGTAGGCGATTCCGGCGGGCGTATCGCGTGCCACGCCGTCGCTGCGCAGCACCTCGACCGCCGACCTGAGGATCCCGTCGTTCCACAGCGCGTCGTCGACGTCCCCACCAACCGGCAGCTCGGCCGCCGCCGCGGCGACATGGGGCACGACGATGCGCTGGTTGCGCACGCTCACGATCGCATCCTCCACGTCGCGACCGAGTAGCTCCTCGGGGTTACGCATGAAGTACTGGTCGAGCGCGTCGTCGCCGGCCACGAGCAGGCAGGTCCCGCGCGTGTGGCTCGAGCGAGCTGCACGACCCCAGCGCTGGA
This sequence comes from Thermoleophilia bacterium, assembly GCA_025964455.1. Next base: position 1,280 of record JAOPYU010000164.1, read on the forward strand.
GCAGGCTCGTCATGGTGCCGGGGTAGGTGACGACGATGCTCGCCTCGAGCGACCCGATGTCGATGCCGAGCTCGAGCGCGCTCGTCGCGACCACGCCGCGCAGCGACCCGTCGGCGAGTGCGCGTTCGGTCGCCCGTCGCTCCTCGGGCGTGTAGCCGGCGCGATACGGCGCGATCCGCTCGGCGAGCTCGTCCAGGCCACGCGCCTGCAGCCGCTCGCGGGTGAAGCGGTGGATCAGTTCGCAGGCGTTGCGCGAGCGGGCGAACACGATCGTCGGCATGCCGCGCTCGAGCAGCTCCGCATAGAGGCGCGACGCATCACCGAGCGCCGAATCGCGATCATCCGAGGCCTCGTCCAGCTCGGGGTTCCACAGCAGCAGGTCGCGGCCGCTGCGCGGCGCCCCGGCGTCGCCGACGAGCCGCACGTGCAGCCCGGTCAGGCGCTCGGCATGCGCGACGGGATTGCCCGTGGTCGCGCTCGAGAGCACGAAGGTGCACGTGTCGTTGCCGTAGTGGGCGAGCAGCCGTCGCAGCCGTCGCAGCACCTGCGCGACGTGCGAGCCGAACACCCCGCGGTACACGTGTGACTCGTCGAGCACCACGAGCGCCAGGCCGCGCAGGAAGGTCGCCCACTCCGCGTGCGCCGGCAGGATCCCGGCGCTCAGCATGTCCGGGTTGGTGAGCAGCAGGTTCGCCTGCTTGCGGATCCCGGCGCGTGCGTGCGGCGGCGTGTCGCCATCGTAGAGCATCGGTCGGGCCCACGACGCGTCGAGCTCACGCAGCCGGCGCGCCTGGTCCTGCGCGAGCGACTTGGTGGGCGCGACGTACAGCGCCGTCTGCTTGCGGCCGGTCACGGGATGGGGCGCGCAGAGCGCCTCGAGCAGCGGCACCTGGTAGCACAGGCTCTTGCCGGCGCCCGTGCCGCCCGCGAGCACCACGTGCTGGCCGCGGCGGACCAGGTCGATGGCTTCGCGCTGGAAGCGGTGCAGGTCGGTGATGCCGCCGGTCTCGAGCACGCGCCGCACACCCTCGGACAGGTCCTCGGGCAGCTTCGCGACCGCACGTCGCCGCGCGGGGATGCGCGCGCGATGGACGATCCGCTCGTCGCCGTCGAGCAGCGAGCCGTCCGCGTTGGTCGAGGGATGGGTGTCGGTGTCGGTCACGTGGTTCGGGTCAGGGCCTGCGTGGGGGAGAAATGACGCGGGCCCGACGCACGCGTGGTGCATCGGGCCCGAGCGAAGATCACTGGTGCAGCGTGTGTCAGGCGGTGGCGCCGACCCACTGCGCGAGTGCCTCGTCGAGGCGCTGGCGGCTCATCGCGCCGACCATCTGCTTGACGACCTCGCCGTCCTGGAAGACGAGCATGGTCGGGATCGAGAGCACCTTGAAGCGGGCCGCGGCCTCGGGGTTCTCGTCGACGTTCAGCTTCACCACGCGGATCTGGCCGTCGTGGGCGCTGGCGAACTCCTCGAGGATCGGGTTCATCATCCGGCACGGGCCACACCACTCGGCCCAGAAGTCGACCAGGACGGGGATGGAGGACTGCTCCACGTCGGTGTTGAACGTCGCGTCGGTCACCTGGCTGAGGCCCATGGTTCGTGCTCCCGGTTCGTCCTGCGCGCGCGGTGGGCGCGCTGCGGCTGATGCTGCCCAAAGTGTAGCAGCGGCCCTCGGGGATGCCGGATCGGGCAGCTCGAAGCTGGTCAGACCACGGTGACGCGCGTGCCGATCGCGACGAGCCCGTAGAGCTCCTCCACGTCCGGGATCGCCATACGGATGCAGCCGTGCGAGACGGAGTAGCCGAGCGAGGCGGGATTGTTCGTCCCGTGGATGCCCACCGTGCCCTGGATCGCCATCCAGCGCGTGCCGAGCGGATTGTCGGGGCCGGGCGGGATCACCTTGGCGTCCTTGGCCCACGCCGAATCGGGCGGGGTCCAGGTCGGGTTCTCCTGCATGGTCTGGATCTCGAAGTCGCCGGTTGGCGTCGGGTACTCGGGGGAGCCGGTCGCCACGCGGAAGGTCTTGACGACCTGACCGACGCGGAACAGCGTCAGCGTGTTGGCGCTGCGATCGACGACGATCTTGAGCGTGAGGCCGGCGATCGTGTCGCCGCCCGCGACGCCGTCGACTGACATCCCCTCGCGCGACTGGAAGCGTCGGACCGCGGCGACCGTCTGCGCACCGTAGGTCCGCGATGCGAGGTCGGCGGCGATGGCGCCACGCTCGACCACGTCCTGCTCGAGCAGCGCCGCGTGCAGCTGCGCGACGTCGCCGCCGCGTGCGCCGATGCGCAGCCCTTCGGCCTCGCCCAGCACCTCGGTCGAGTCCAGCACGAACATCCGCTTGAAGACCGAGCGCGAGCCAAGCGAATCCACGGCCAGGACCTCGAGCGTGTGACGGCCCTCGGTCGCACCGGCCTCGACGAGGATCGTGCCGCGTACGCCGATCGGGGCGGGAGCTGCGTTCTCGGTATCGCTTTCGCCGGCGGCGTCATCGGACCCGATGTCGCTCGTCACGTCGGCGTCCGTGGCTGGTTCGGAGTCGGTCGCGACATTGGGTGCGTCAGTGGTCGAGCCGACGGAGACGGCATCCTCAATCTCCACACCGTCGATCCGCACGGTGAGCGTGACGCCGTGGGGATCGCGTGCGGCGATCGGCAGCGCGAGGGTCGCGTCCTTGACGATGCGCGGCGCGCGAATGCGCACCACCGGGCCTGCCGTGTCCACGAGCACCCGGAGCGTCCGCGTGGTCTCGTTGCCGGCCCGGTCCGTGGCGAGCACTCGCAGCTGCTGCACGCCCTCGGGCAGGTCAAGTTCCGTGGTGCGGCGCGTGTCCTCGGATGCGGCGACCGAACTGGTCGCGCCACCGACGCCGCTCGTGCTCACCTGCAGCTCGGAGCCGGGCTCGGAGCCGACGGTCAGGCGCAGCGGCAGCTTGGTCACGGCCACGACACCGGCGGGCACGTAGTCCGACGCCTCGGCGGCAGGCAGCGGCGAGATGACCCGCGCGGCCGGCGCCTTCGTGTCCACGGTCACCGTGAAGCGCTCATCGAGCGAGGTGCGCAGCAGCCCGACACGGCGCGCCCGCACGACCACGTCATGGGTTCCGTCGGCCAGCTGCGGGGCGCGCACCTGGATGCGGGGACCGTCCACCGAGATGCGGTCGCCGGCTACGGCGTCGCCATCGAGGGTCACCTCGACGTTGCCTGCGCGCAGCGAGCCGGGGTGCTCGACGCGCAGCGTGAAGCTCGGGGTCGCGTCGCGGGTCAAGGTCTTCCC
>JAOPYU010000181.1 GCA_025964455.1 Thermoleophilia bacterium
AGCGGCGAGGGACCGGTGACGAGCGCGACCCCGTCGGCGTCATGGCGGGCGGGCAGGTCGCGCGGTACGGAGAGTGACAGCGCGACTGCGAGGGCGGCGGCGAACAGTGCGGCGCCGGCGAGTGCCCAGCCAAGGCCGCCGTGGCGCAGCAGCGAGGGCATCGTCACGCCGCCGACGGTGCCGCCGAGCGGGATGAAGGTGTGGCGAATGGCGAGCACACGTGCGTGCATGTGCGGCGGGAACGCCTCGACGATCGCGCGGCCCCCGGCCGAATGCGCGGCGCTGCCCGCTGCGCCGGTCGCCACGAGCAGGATGCACAGCAACACGAGGAGCCACGGGCTGGACGCGAGCGTCGCACTGTCGCGCCAGATCGATCCACCGACCAGTGCGGCGCCGGTGAGCGTGGCCGTGGCGATCGAGTAGGCGATCGTGAGCGCGCGTCGCTCGCCGATCTGGTCCGCGAGGTGCCCCCACGCGAACGTGCCGAACATCAGGCCGGCGGGCGCCGAGGCGAGCAGCCACCCCAGGCCCGCGTTGCCGATGTCCAGTCCTCCACGCAGTACCGGCCCGGCAGCCGCCAGCCCGAAGTGCACGAATGCCACGAGTGCGTTCGCCATGCCGATCGTCAGCAGCATGCGGATACGGCCCGCGCGTGCGACGTCAGCTGTCTCCATCGTGGACATGGCGCGACGGTATCAAGCGAGCTCAGGTGCCGGGGCGCGGGTGCCGCGCGTCAGGAGGTGATCGACGTTCCGTGCGCGGGCGACAAGAAATCGCGCCCGCCACCGGCATTCGTCATGGGGCGCTCGACATTCCTTGTGCATAGGACATGAAATCGCGCGCGCGTCGGTGAGGGGATGGCGTCGGCGTGACGACTGTCACGCCGGGCGCGACCTGGGACCGCGAGCCGGATCGTCACGAGGTGATCGACATTCCGTGCGCGGGCGACAAGAAATCGCGCTCGCGACCGGCATTCGTCATGAGGCGCTCGACATTCCTTGTGCATAGGACAAGAAATCGCGCACGCGGCGGTGAGGGGGAGCGACTGACAACCCTCGCGCCCACCTCGTACCCGCTCGACACGCACGCCGACGGCGCGGCGCGACGCCACGCCACGCACGCCGTGTCAGCCGCCGGCGGCGCCGTGGCAGTTCTTGTACTTCTTGCCGCTGCCGCATGGGCAGGGTTCGTTGCGGCCGACGGCCTTCTCGACGCGGCGCTGCTGCACGACCGGGGCCTCGTCGGAGTCGAGGCCGGCTTCGGCCTTGGCTTCCTGGAGGGCGGTCGGTGCGGCGGCGCTGCCGTAGGTCAGGTTCGCGGTCGCCCGGTTGGGACGCATGGAGAGCCCGCCGGTCGACGTGGAAGCCCCGCCGGCATCGCTGCCCGCGCCCGAGAAGCCTTCGCCGACCTCGGGCTGGCGCGCGTTGGAGCCGCCCGAATCCAGCGCACGCTGCGCCTTGGGCTCGAGCGCTGCGGAGCCTTCGACCTCGATGCGGAGCATCAGTGCCACGACCTCGCTCTTCACGGCTGCCTGCAGCTCGTGGAACATCTCGTAGCCCTCGGCCCGGTACTCGTTGAGCGGGTTCTTCTGGGCGAGCCCACGCAGGCCGATACCGTCGCGCAGGTAGTCCATGTTGTCGAGGTGCTCACGCCACCGCGTGTCGAGCACCTGCAGGAAGACCACGCGCTCCACCTCGCGCATGGTCTCCTCGCCGACCTCGCGCTCGCGCTTGTCGTAGTGGCGGATCGCGTCGGAGACGAGCGCCTCCTGGACGTCCTCCACCTGCACGCTCGGGCGCGCCTCGAGCTCGGCCCGCTTCACTTCCACCGGCCAGAGCGTCGCGCACAGGCGCCAGAGCTCGTCGAGCTCCCAGTCGTCCGAGTACGGCGTCGGGCAGTGCACCAGCACCATGCTCGAGATCTCTTCCTCGAGCCAGCCGAGGATGCGCTCGCGCAGGCTCGCGCCACGCAGGATCTCGCGTCGATCGTCGTAGATCTGGTGACGCTGCGTGTTGAGCACGTCGTCGTACTTGAGGACGTTCTTGCGGCTGACGAAGTTGCGCTCCTCGACGCGCTTCTGGGCACCCTTGATCTGGTTGCTCAGGATGCTCGCGAAGATCGGCACGTCCTCGGCTTCCTTGTGGAATCGACCAAGCACGCGCTCCATGCGATCACCCGCGAACACGCGGACGAGATCGTCCTGCGCGGACAGGAAGAACCGGCTCTCGCCGGGGTCGCCCTGACGCCCGGATCGACCGCGCAGCTGGTCGTCGATGCGTCGGCTCTCGTGGCGCTCCGTGCCGAGCACGTACAGCCCGCCGAGCTCCTTCACGTCCTCCGGGATCTTGATGTCGATGCCGCGACCCGCCATGTTGGTCGCGATCGTGACCGCGCCCTTCTGGCCGGCGTCGAGGATGATCTCGGCTTCCTGCTCGTGGTGCTTGGCGTTGAGCACCACGTGGTCGATGCCGTTGCGCCGCAGCTCGTCGCTGAGCGCTTCGGAACGCGACACCGCGATCGTGCCGACGAGGACCGGCTGGCCCTTCTCGTTGCGTTCCTTGATCTCGCGCACGATCGCCTTGAACTTTCCGGACTCCGTGCGGAAGATGTAGTCGTCCTCGTCGAGTCGCTGCACGGGCCGGTTCGGTGGCACCTGCACGACGTCGAGGTTGTAGATCTCCTTGAGCTCGGCGGCCTCGGTCTGCGCCGTGCCGGTCATGCCGGCGAGCTTGTCGTAGAGGCGGAAGTAGTTCTGGATCGTGATCGACGCGACCGTCACGTTCTCCTGCTGCGGGCGCACGCCCTCCTTCGCCTCGATCGCCTGGTGCAGGCCCTCGCTCCAGCGACGACCCACCATGACGCGACCGGTGTTCTCGTCGACGATCTTGACCGACGGCTCGCCGGTCTTCTCGTCCGGCTTGATGACGTACTCCTTGTCACGCGCATAGAGCGTGCGAGCACGGATCGCCTGGTTCAGGTGGTTGACGAGCTGCGAGTGCTCGGGCAGGTACAGGTTCTCGATGCCGAGCTGCTTCTCCGCGAGCGTCACGCCGGCCTCTGTCGGATACGCGACGTGCATCTTCTCGTCGAACTCGAAGTGCTCGCCATCGCGCATCTTCTCGGCGATCTTGGCGAACTGGAAATATGTCTCTGCAGCCTCCTCCGGCTGACCCGAGATGATGAGTGGCGTGCGCGCCTCGTCGATGAGGATCGAGTCCGCCTCGTCGACGATCGCGAAGAAGTGGCCGCGCTGGAAGACCTCCTCCACCGAGTACGCCATGTTGTCGCGCAGGTAGTCGAAGCCGAACTCGCTGTTGGTGCCGTAGGTGATGTCACACGCGTAGGCAGCGTGCTTCTCGTCGGTCGGCTGCTGGTTCTGCAGGAAGCCGACGGTCAGGCCGAGCGCCTCGTACAGCGGGCGCATCCACTCGGCGTCGCGCTTGGCGAGATAGTCGTTGGTCGTCACCAGGTGGACGTTGTTGCCACTCAGCGCGTTGAGATACAGCGGGAGCGTGGCGACGAGCGTCTTGCCCTCGCCCGTGAGCATCTCGGCGACCGATCCCTCGTGCAGCGCGATGCCACCGACGAACTGCATGTCGAAGTGGCGCATCCCCATGACCCGCACCGATGCCTCGCGACAGTTCGCGAACGCCTCCGGCAGGACGTCGTCGAGGCTCTCGCCGCCCTCCTGCACGCGCCGTTGCAGCTCGTGGGTCTTCTCCACGATCTGCGCAGCACTGAGCCGCTGGAACTCGGGCTCCAGCTCGGTGATGCGCGCAGCGCGCTTGACGAGTTCCTTGACGCGGCGACGCTCGCTGAACGCGAGGGCCCGCTCCCACCAGGGGCGTGTATCGGCCATAGCCCGGATGTTATCCGGTCGCGCGTGGCTTCAACCGGATCTGGCGTGGCGATTGCGCCGATGGGGTGGCGCCTGCCCCGATCCGCGCCGACGACTGGACGGTTGGATGTTGTCGCCGGCGGCGGATCGGGTGCTCGGCCCGGACCCCTCGTCCGGTGCGCGATGGCTCCACCACCATCCGACAGGCCCGAGATTCGCGCTGTAGGGCCGCCTACATTCGGCGCAGAAGAAGCAACGCCCCACGGTCCGCGCTGAGCGCCTGGACCATGGGGCGTTGCTGAATCGGCTGCCACGCCGCGAGGGCGTGGCGACGTATCACGAAGCCTTGGTGGCCTCGGATGCGACCGCAGTCGGCTCGATGAGACCGAACTGGCCGTCACTTCGCTTGTACAGCACGCTCGTGTCGTTGGTCTCGTCGTTGACGAAGACGAAGAAGTCGTGGCCGACCAGCGACATCTGCTCCGCTGCTTCCTCCGGGCTCATCGGTCCGAGGCTGAACTGCTTGGTCTTGACGATCCGCAGCTGTGAGCTCGTGTTGGCCATGCTTTCGTCCTCCATCGTCTGGGTCTCGAATTCGTAGCCCTCCGGCAGCTTGCCGGCGCCATTCTCGTTGTCCATGAGGGCGCCCTTCCAGCGATCCTTCTCATGGCCATGGGGCCCGCCATGGCGGTCCTGCACGCGCTTGTCGTGGTACTTCTTGACCTGGCGCGCGAGCTTCTCCGCGACGAGGTCGATCGACGCGAAGACGTCGGGTGACGCCTCGCGGGCTCGCAACGCGCGGCCCTTCGTCCACACGGTCGCCTCGGCGACCTTGTTGTCCGCAACTCGGGGGTTCTTCTCCTCGGTGATCTCAAGCTCCATGCGCGTGACGTCATCGTCCAGCTGGAGTGAGAGCTTCGACAGCCGCTTCTCAGCGTACTCCTGCACGCGGCGGCTCACGTCGACGTTCTTTCCCTTGACCAGTAGCTTCATTCGGTGCTCCTTGCGGTCTTCGTGCGGGGACCGAACGAGCGCGGGATGCGATCCGTGCGCCCCTCGGTCCTCCTTCGAGATTCCCCGACGCCGTCACGACGGAAACGGGGAACCTGCCGAAAGTACTGCCCGTGCGGGAGTATTCGGCTCGTGGTCGAGGGGGTTAGGGCGGTCGAGGTTCGATCAAGCCGGGGTGCTGCCTTTCGCCGGACGTGCTCGAGATCATCGGCAACTCGGAGCACTCTCGTGAGCACGGATTCACCGTCTCACCCAACTGTTGGCCTGACACCGATCCTAGGTCGCCCGCGCGGTGCTCGGACGCCGAAACTCCCGAAACTGCGAGGCCTCGCGGCACGATCCCGCACTGGCGCAGGAGCCTGCACGCCTCCTCCAGCGTCGCGCCGGTCGTGCGCACATCGTCGACCACGAGCACCCGCGTGCCGGGCGCCGGGCCGATCCCCGGGGCCAGGGCGAAGGCACCCCGGGCGTTGAGACGGCGAGCATCGCGGTCGAGTCCACGTTGCGGTCGCGCACGGACGCGGACCAACAGCGCGCGCGCAGGGACTGCGAGCTCACCGGCGAGCGACCGTGCGACGGCTTCCGGCAGGTGGACGCCGCGGATCGCGCGCCTGCGACGGTCTGCGGGGACCCACGTGACGAGCTCGATCCCGTCGAGCCACCCGTCGCCGCGCGCGGTGAGCTCGCGATGCACGAGCATTCCGAGCAGACGGCCGCCGCGCCGCCAGGTGCCGTACTTCGCGGCGCGCACCAGTCGGCCGGCCGCGCCGGCGTCGATGAACACCGAATCCGAGCCGGCCGCTGCTGCCCCCAACAGCGCGTGACACCTCGCGCATGGTGTCGGGGCTCCGCGCGCTCCGCAGCCGGCGCAACGGGACCCGGTCAGCAGGACGAGCAGCGAACTCCAGGGGCGCGGGGGCAGCATCATGCACCCATGCTGCAGGGGCTCGCGTCACGACATGCGCGCGACGCGTGCCGACCCTGGGTCGACACCGTCACGGAAGGTCAACCAGCGAGTTCGCGAGCCCATCGCTCGAGCCCCTCGAGCGAGCCCACGGTTCCCGACGCGACGACCAGTCCGGCTGGTACCTCGGCGTTGGGAAGGACCAGCGCCGAGCGCAGGATGGCGCCGTCGCCGATCGTCGCGCCTGCGCCGACCACGCATGGACCGACGAGCTGCACGCCATCGCCGACGCGCGCGGTCGGATGGATGAGCACGCCGTCGGCGTCGCCCGCCTCGGTCCATGCCCCGAGGCCGACCTCGACCCGCTGGTCGAGGATGGCCGCCCCCGTCGCGCGCCACTCGTCCAGGTCGCCGATGTCGTTCCAGTACGTGCCCTCGAGCGCGTGCGCCTGCAGGTGGCGGCCCTCGGCGAGCAGCCTCGGGAACAGCTCCGAGCCGAAGTCGGACAGCCCCCAGCTGGCGCACAGGTCGAGCGCCTCGGGCGCAAGCACGTAGATGCCGGTGTTGGCGAGCGTGCTCAGCTCGGTTCCCGGGGCCGGCTTCTCCTGGAACCCCGTGATGCGGGCACCCGCATCGGTCACGGCGACGCCGTACTGCGAGGCATCCCCGACGGGCAGCAATGCGAGCGTCGCGATGGCGCCGCTCTCGCGGTGCGTGCGCTCGACGGCTGCGAGGTCGACGTCGTGCAGGCCGTCACCGCTCAGGACGATGATCGGCTCGTCGCCGTCACGCAGGCGGTCCTGCGCGGCGAGCACGCCGCCGGCCGTGCCGAGCGGCTCGCGCTCGACGTTCCACTCGAGCTGGACGCCGTATGCGCTGCCGTCCCCGAAGATGCCCATCAGCACGTCGCCGAGCCAGGACGCATTCGCGACGAGGTTGCGATGCCCGCCCTGCGCGGCGCGCCGCAGCAGGAACCCCATCGCAGGCTCGTTCGCCACGGGCAGTGCCGGCTTCGGCACCACGTTGGTCCAGGGCGCGAGACGCGTCCCCTTGCCGGCTGCCATCACGAATGCATTCGTCATGCACCGAACCTAGCAACGAGCCGGGGCGGACCCGAAGGATCCGCCCCGAACTCACTCTACTTTCGAGCAATCTCTGCCCAGGTCGTTTCGCTCGCTCAGGTGCCTTCGGTGCGGCTGCGCCGCGCGAAGTCCCCCTCACTCGGAAATGAAAGCAAGCTTTCGTTTCTCTCGCTCAGGTGCCTTCGTCCCAGCTGGCCAGGTACTTCTCCTGCTCGGCGGTGAGCTGGTCGATCTCGAAGCCCTCGCTCTGCAGCTTGAGGCGCGCGATCTCCGCGTCGATCTCGGCCGGCACGGTGTAGACGTCGTTCTCGAGCGACTCGCGGTTGGCGAGCAGCCACTCGAGGCCGAGGGCCTGGTTGGCGAAGCTCATGTCCATCACGGAGGCGGGATGCCCCTCGGCGGACGCGAGGTTGATGAGCCGGCCGTCGGCCAGCAGGAAGACCTTGCGATCGCCCGAGAGCTGGTATTCGCGGATGTGGTCGCGCGGCTCGCTGGTCCCCGTCGCCAGGCCCTCGAGCGCGGGGATGTCGATCTCCACGTTGAAGTGCCCCGTGTTGGCGAGCACCGCACCGTCACGCATGAGCTCGAAGTGCTCCTTGCGCAGGACGTGCTTGTTGCCCGTCGCGGTGCAGAACACGTGCCCGACCTTGGCGGCCTCGGCCATCGGCATCACCTGGAAGCCGTCCATCGCCGCCTCGAGGGCGCGCAGCGGATCCACCTCGGTGACGAT
>JAOPYU010000183.1 GCA_025964455.1 Thermoleophilia bacterium
GCGCATCGCGCCACCGCAACAGGCTGGATGCCGCGAAGTAGGCACCCACACCGACGGCAGCCATGGCGACGAGGTTGCTGAAGTCGGTGCTGGCATGCAGCACGTCGTGGAAGATCGAACCGACCGGGTCGCGCATGAGGATCGCAGCGAGCGCAGCGACGAGGCACGCGATCGCGCGACGGATCGCATCGGTCGCCCCGAGCTGCGGTCCTGCCCACTCGAAGGCGAACACGGCGGCGATCACGATGGCATCGATGAGCAGGCCGCCGATCACGGGGCCACCACCTTCGCTGCCGATTCGAGCCGGGATGCCGGGGGTATCATCGTGGCGACGCTACCCATTCGACCGGTCGCACCAAGCATCGACCGCGTGAATGTTCGCTGCCGGACCGCCCATGACCTCACTCCTCGTCCTCGCATCCCTGCTCCTGCTCGCCTGGCTCTGGTCGGTCTGGCAGCGCGACGGCCACGCACGGGCCATGGCGGAGTGGAGCTACGTCCCGCTGGTGGCTGCGGTGACCTGCGCCGTGATGGCGATGGGGATCTGGCTGCGCTGACACGCCGCACTCCCCCGTCGCCGGAGCGCGGCACGAGGGTGTCGCATGGCGACAGTGGTGTACCTCGCTCGTCCGCGGCCGCGGCGACCAGGGACCTGACCTTTCGTCGTCCGCGCGTGCGTCTCCGATGACGACGCCATCCGCTCAGTCCGGATCGCCGAGCTCGCGAACGAGCTGTTCCGCATCGTCGTGCGTCTGCACGTCGCCCACGGCCTGCGCTTCCGCGAGCGCGCGCACGAGCGTGCCGACGCGCGGACCCGGCGCGATCCCGAGCAGGCCCGCGATTGCATGACCGTCGAGCAGCGGGGCCGGCTGTCCATCGCGCTGCTCGCGCCAGTGGTCGGCCCAGACCTGGCGGCCGAGCTCCAGGTGGGCGCGCACCCACTTGCGACGATCATCCGCCCCGGCGGTGGCGAGGCGGTCCCCGATGCTCAGGACGATCGCCTCCGCGGCGACCGGCTCCAACCTGCGCAGCAGGCGCCAGCGTTCGCGGTGGGAGCGATCGGTGTGCAGAAGGAAGCCCAGCGCGAGATGCGTGGCGACGAGCGAACCGACCCCCTGCCGCATCGACGTGGACCAGCGCCACCGCGCGGCGATCGCATCGACGATGCCGACGCCGACCTCGTCGTGACCGACGAAGCTGACCCTGCCGTCGTCGCGCAACGTGCGGGTGTCAGGCTTGCCGAGGTCGTGGCACAGCGCCGCGAGCAGGACGGTCAGCCGCTGCTGCTCGCTCCACGTGTTCGCCACGAGCCCCGGCTCCTGCGGCAGTGGCAACCAGAAGTCGGTGGCTGCGAGCAGGTCCTCGCAGTTGTCGAGGACGGCGAGCGTGTGGTCGTGCACGTCGAGGTGGTGGAAGCGGCTCTGCGCCATGCCGCGACAGCGATCGAGTTCCGGCAGCAGCACCGCGTCCAGCCCGAGCCGTTCGAGCCCGCGCCACCCGCGCCGCACCTCCGGATGCAGCAGGAGCAGGCGCAGCTCGGCGAAGGTGCGCTCCCCGGCGGGCTCGGTCGCGCGGTGCGCCCGCGCCCGGATCAGCTCCACGGTCGCAGGTTCGATGTCCCAGTCGAGCACGTGGGCGATGCGCGCGGCGCGCAGCATCCGCAGCGGATCGTCGTCGAGCGACGCGGCCGAGATCACCCGCAGCACACCCCGCTCGAGATCGTCCACGCCGCCGTGCTCGTCCACGATGCGCGGCTCACCGAGCACCGGGGTGGCGAGCGCGTTGGCGGTGAAATCGCGGGCCGCGAGGTCCGTCGCCAGCTCGCCCCCGCGCACCGCGCACACATCCACCTGCTCGAGGCCGTCGGCGCCAGAATCGCCGACCGCACCATCGGCCGGTACCGCGACGCGCCAGCAGCCGAACTCGTCACCGAGCGGGAACGGCGTCCCACCGAGCCCGCGCGCCACGGCTCGGGCCACGACTTCCGGATCCGCCGCGGTCGCGAGGTCCAGGTCGAGCAGCGGGCGCCCCAGCAGCGCATCACGGACGACGCCACCCACGAGCCAGGTCCGGGCCGCGTCCTCGGGGGCGAGCAGCTGCGCCACCGCCTCGCGCTGGCGGAGCAGCTCCGCCGGCAGGCCGGGTCCGTGCGCAACGGTGCCCATCGCGGGTCAGTGCTCCTGGACGTGCGCGCGCAGGAGCCTGGGCTCGCCGGCGATGCCGCACGTCACTTCGTAGTTGATGGTGTCGGCCCAACCGGCGTGGTGCTCGGCGCCGATCCACGCATCACCGTCCGTGCCGATGAGCGTCACGACATCACCGACCCGGACCGCGGCGTCGACCTGCAGTGACAGGTGGTCCATGCTGACGTTGCCGACGATGGGTCGCTCGGTCCCGCGCACGAGGGCGGCGCCGCGGTTGGCCAGCGCGCGGCGCACGCCGTCGGCGTAGCCGATCGGCACCTCGGCGACCAGCGTGGGTTCGGTCGCGACGAAGCTGCGGCAGTAGCCGGTGCTCTCCCCCGGCGCGAGTTCACGCACATCTGCGACGTGGGAGCGCAATGTCAGCACGGGTCGCAGCCCGTGCGTGCCCGGATCCGCCTGCATCGGGTCGAGGCCATAGGTGGCGACCCCGCAGCGGACAGCATCGAAGTGCGCACGCGGGTCGCGCAGGGTGGCGGCGCTGTTGGCGGCGTGCGCGACGATGCCCGGCGCGAGCTGTCGGGCCTCGGACACGATCGCCTCGAACCGCTCGAGCTGCCGCTCGAAGAATCCGCCGTCGTCGAGGTCGTCCGCCGTGGCGAAGTGGGTCATGACGCCCTCGACCTCCACCCCGTCGAGCGCGACGAGGCGCTCGAGCAGCTCCTGCGCTCGTGAGGCGTGCACGCCCCACCGGCCCATGCCGGTGTCGACCTTCAGGTGGACACGTGCGACGCGGCGCCCGCTCCATGCAGCGCCGGCCGCCGCGCGCTCGAGGTCGTCCACCATCGTCTCGCTCAGCACCGTGACCGAGGCGTCGATGTCGACGGCGCGTCGCAGGCTCGGCTCGTCGAGCGGACCCATGACGAGGATCGATGCGCGGATGCCGTCCTGGCGCAGCTGCCGCGCTTCGCTCAGGGTCGCGACGCAGAGGCGCTTGGCGCCTGCGGCGACCGCTTCCTGGGCGAGACGGTCGACGTCGTGCCCGTAGGCGTTGGCCTTCACCACGGCCCACAGCTGCGCACCACCGCTGAGCCGATCACGCAGCGCCATCACGTTGCGGCGGTAGGCGCCCAGGTCGATGCGCACCTCGGCGCGCGGCGGGGTGACGCGGGCGTCGCGGGGCGGAGCGGCCGGCGTCACTCGTCCCCACCACCGATGGCGCCTGACAGCGCTGCGGGGATGCGGGCGAGCAGGTCGCTCGCGATCACGCCATCCGCGCACATGTCACTCGCTGCCTGACCGGCGGCGATGCTGCAGGCGATCGCCGCGCTTGCACCCGCGAGCGCGGGATCGAGGCCGCGGGCCAGCAATGCGCCGGCAACTCCGGCGAGCACGTCGCCCGTGCCTGACGTCGCCTGTGCGCGGTGCCCGCGACAGACGAGGAAGTCACCGCCCGGCAGGCACACGATCGTGTCCTCGCCCTTGAGCAGGACGGTCGCCTGCGTCTGGAGCGCCGCTTCGCGCACGTACTTGAGGCGGTTGCCGCGGATCTCGTCACTCGTGATCCCCAACAGGCGCCCGAGCTCGCCCTCGTGCGGCGTCAGCAGCGTCGGGAGCCCGTCGCGCGCCGCGATCGCCTGGGTGTCACCGGCGAAGGCGGAGATGCCCTGTGCGTCCAGCACCAGCACGCGCGCCGAGCGGACGGCCCATCGCGCGAGTGCGCGGATCTGGTCGCTGTCCCCGATGCCCGGACCGAACACCACGGCGTCGGCGCGCTCGACGATCTCTTCGAGTCGCTCGGCGGCGGCGACGGTCAGCCGACCGCGCTCGTCACCGTGGAATCCACGGAACTGCACCTCGGGGACCGCGACGTCGAGCGCCTCGGCGATCCGATCGGGGACCGCCGCCCAGCAGACGCCGGCGCCGGCGCGCATCGCCGCCTGCGCCGTCAGCGAGATCGCGCCGACCATGCCGACGCTCCCGCCGATCGCGGCGACCGTCGCGTCGTACTTGGAGCCGCGCCGACTGCGCGGTGGCACCATCGCGAGCAGCGCCGGCGTGGCCAAGCCCTGGCGTACCGGCTCGTCGACCTGGTGCGGGATCCCGACGTCGATCGCCTTGACGCGCCCTGCGTGGAAGCGGCCTGGCGCGACGGCGAGCCCGATCTTGGGCGCGTGGAAGGTGATCGTCAGGTCGGCCTCGATGGCCGCCCCCTCGATCGTGCCGTCGCTCGCATCGACGCCCGAGGGCATGTCGAGCGCCACCACGGGCAGCAGCGAGGATCCGATCGCGCGGATCGCCGCCTCGAACGGCGGCTTCGGTGCGCCGGAGACGCCGGTGCCGAGCATCGCGTCGACGATCAGGTCGATGCCGTCGAAGGCGCTCCGCCACGCCGTGACGTTGACGCGACGCACCGGGATGTCCAGGTGCTTGAGCACTTCGAGGAAGGCGCGCGGTTCGCGGCGCACCTTGCTCTCCCCCTCGACGAGCAGCACCTCCACCTGTCGACCGGCGGCAGCGAGGTGGCGCGCAGCCACGAATCCGTCACCGCCATTGTTGCCGGATCCGCACACGACGGCGATGCGCTGCGCCGCCGGGAACCACTGCAGGATCTCGGCCGCTGCGCCCAACCCGGCGCGCTCCATGAGGACGGCGCCGGGGATGCCGATCTCATCCACGGCGACACGATCCACCGTTCGCATCTCGACGGCGGAATAGAGCGGCACGACTCCGGGAAGATGGTGCATGCCCGCATCCTAGACGCGCACGCGGTGCGCATCGCTGTCGGGTTGCTCAGTGCCCGGTGACGAGCGCCTGCAGGCCGCGTGCGGCGTTGGTCGCGGCAGCAGCTGCCATGGCGAGCTCGTCGGCCAGGTTCGGCTCGGCGATCGCGGGGGTGCCCATGTCGCGCGCGGCGACGAGCGCCTCGAGCACGGCACCTTCGATGATGCCCTTGAAGCCGTCGTTGTTGACGTGCTGGTCGTAGTCGACGACGGCGTACGCGTACTTGGCGTAGTCGATCGCGCTGTCCAGGAAGCCGCGCTTGACGAGCCGCGCGTAGAAGTTGGGGTCGTCGACGAGGGCTGCCTTGAGCATGCCGACGTAGCTGGCGACCTGGTCGAGCGAGGCACTGGCGCTCGCGGAGCCATCCTCGAGGCTCGGCACGTTGAGCGAGCTGGGCGAGCGGCGGACGGCGCCGTCGACGGCGGGGCTGGGCGCGGGCGACGCGACGGGCGCGGCGGGAGGCATCGTTGCGAGCTTCATGCCGTCATTCCATCAGCCGATCGCGGCGTCCAGCGCGATGCGGCCAGCTCCGGGCCGGCTCAGGACGCGCCGTCGGCCTCGTCGGCCTGCTCCTGGCGCACGGCCGCGAGCGCAGCCTGCACCTGGGCGCTGGTGTAGCCCCGCGAGGCGAGCCAGCGGTACGCCTTCGCCCGGACCGCGTGGTCGGCCAGGTCGAGCCGCGCGAACTTCTTGCGCGCCACGCCGACGGCGCCCGCGTCGAGCGCCCCGTCCTCGATCGACCCGGCGAGCGCGGCCTCGATGACCGCGCGGTCGATGCCCTTCCGTGCGAGGTCCTGGCGAATGCGCTGCGCGCCGTGCCCGCGACGCACCCGCGCCTCCACGAACTGGCTGGCGTAGCGCTCGTCGTCGAGCAGCCCGGCCGCGATGCACTTCTCGATGCCGAGCTCGATCGCGTCGGCCTCGAACTCCTTCGCCACGAGCTTGCGCCGCAGCTGCTCGACCGTGACCTGCGTGCCGGCGAGCACCTTGTGGCACGCCGACAGCACCGAGCGCTCGACCGGATCGGCCACGAACAGGTCGGTGCTGAAGGCCAGCTCGGGCTCGGGCTGGCGCGTGGCGCGCGTGGTGCGCTCGCCTGGCGCCGCCGGCTCGGGGTGCTCGTCCTGTCCGGACTGGAGCGGCTTGGGGTTGCCGCGCTTGTCGAAGCGCACCCCGTCGCTCGGCAGCTGCACCGCGCCGATCGGCGCCTCGAAGGTGCCGACCTGCTCCTTGAGGCGATCGATGTCGCGGCGGCGTGCCATGGCCACATTGTGGCACGGGGCGTGGATGTCACGCGGGCCGCCACGTCGACGGAAACGACGTGACGGCCCGCGAATCGCAGGCCACCTACATGTGGTTGAACGTGACGGCGAACTCGCCGTCGGCGCCGACGTCCCAGCGGGTGTTGCCGCTGCGCGTCCAGACGGACATGAGCTCGCCGTGCTCGGGAGTTCCATCCGCGAGGCGCTGGAGCCCGGCGAACTGGCGCGGCAGGATCGGATCAGGGCCGAGGATCAGGGTGACGTCCTTGACGTGGGTCCAGTCCTGCACGGGTTCGATCACGTCCGGCACGAGCAGCTCGCTCACGGTGAACCGCCCGTTCGGCTGGCGGATCACGCCCATGCTCGCCCGGCCCTCGGCGAGCGTCCGCGCGCCCCAGCGCGCATCCTCGAGCGACCCGAACTCGCCGAGCACGTAGCCGGCCTTCACGTCGACGAGGCCCTGCGCACCGAAGCGCGACGGGAACTCGAGTCGCATCTGGGCCACCGTCAGCCGCGACGGACCGGCGTCGGGGCCGCCGGGGCGGATCGCACCGAGCATCGGCCATCCGGCGCGAGGGGCGGAGGTAGTGGTGGGGATCGAAGGTGTGAGCTGCATGTCGGAAGTCCGTTTCCGTGGGGGTGATGCCGTGGGGAGAACGGTACGCACCCAGTCCTTGAACCACAAGGATCCATTTGGCTGGTATCGTGAACCCATGGATCTCAATCGCCTCCGATACTTCAGCGTCGTCGCCGAGACGGGCAGCGTGAGCCGCGCCGCTGCGCTGCTCCACATCTCGCCGACCGCGCTGTCGAAGGCGGTCAAGGTGCTGGAGCGCGAGGTCGGCGTGCCGCTGCTGCGCCCCCACGGACGCGGGATCGCACTCACCGACGAAGGTCGACTGCTGGCGCGCCGCGCGGGCCCGGTCATCGCAGACCTGGCCCGGCTCCCTGCGGAGCTCACGAGCCGGCGCGCGAGTGGACCGCTCCTGCGCTACGCCTCGCACGAGGTGTTCGGCACGTACTTCTCCAGGCCGCTGCTCGAAGCCGCAGCCCCGCACACGTCCATCGAGCACCGCTACCTGCCGCCCGGCGACATCGAGGCCGCTGTGCTCGCCGGAGACAGCGACGTGGGGATCAGCTACATCCCGATGCCGACGACGGGCCTCGAGCACGTCGAAGTGGCGCGCATCCAGATGGGGACCTTCGGGCTCGCTCGGTTCCTGGACGTGCCGTTCGAGGAGCTCGGCTTCGCGGCGCCGGTGCGCCCGACGATCGGGTCGGCGGTCCGCGCGCAGGCGCTCGACGCGTGGCCGGACGACCGCTTCCCGCGGACCATCCGCCACCGCATCACCACGACCGAGGCGGCGCTCGAGCTGTGCCGGCAGGGACGCGCGGTGGCGCGGTTCCCGGAGTTCGTCGTCACGCTGCACAACGCGTCGACGGTGCGCGCCCGGCATCTCGTGCGCATTCCCGATCCCGCAGGCCTCGATTCGGCCCTGCAGCCGGTCTACTGCATCACCCGCACCGGCGACCCGCGCGAGCGCGAGGTCGGCTGGATCCGCGCAGCCCTCGCGGACTGACTACTCCACTGTCACCGTCTTGGCGAGGTTGCGGGGCTGGTCGACGTTGAGGCCGCGTGCCGTGGCGATGTGGTACGCGAGCAGCTGCAGCGGGACGATGCCGACGAGCGGCATGAGCTCGTTGCGGGTGCGCGGCACGTAGATCACGTGGTCGGCGTGCTGGCGGATGTCCTCGTTGCCCTCGGTGGCGACGGCGATGACCGCCGCGCCGCGGGCGCGCACTTCCTGGATGTTGGAGATCGTCTTGTCGTACACGTGTGAGTCGGTCGCGATGACGACCGTCGGCGTGTCGGTGTCGAGCAGCGCGATCGGGCCGTGCTTCATCTCGCCGGCGGCGTACGCATCGGACGGGATGTAGCTGAGCTCCTTGAGCTTGAGTGCCGCTTCGAGCGCCACCGGCAGGCCGACGTGGCGGCCCAGGAACATGAAGAACGGCTTGTCGCTGAAGCGCTCGGCGACCTCGCGGATCGAGGTGTGCCACGTCTCGCTCTCGAGCATCACGCGCATCAGGTCGGGGATGCGCTGCAGCTCCTCGCGCACCAGGTCGTGCTCGACCGCGTCCATGCTCTCGCGCTGCTCGGCGAGCCACATGGCCAGCACCGAGAACGCCATCACCTGCGCGACGTGCGCCTTGGTGGATGCCACGCCGATCTCGAGGCCGGCACGGGTGTAGAGCGTGCCGTGCGCGATGCGCGTGGCCTGCGAGCCGAGCACGTTGGTGAGCGCGAGCACCTGCGCGCCGCAGATCTTCGCCTTCTCCATCGCGGCGAGCGTGTCGGCGGTCTCGCCCGACTGCGTCACGCCGATGACGAGGGTGTCCTCGCCGAGCGGGAAGTCGCGATGGCGCCACTCGCTGGCGAGGTCGACCTCGGCGTGCAGCCCGGTCCAGCCCTCCATCATGTAGCGACCGACGAGGCCCGCGTGATAGCTGGTGCCACAGCCCAGGATCACGACGTGGCGGAACTTCTTGGCGTCCTCGTTGGTGAGGCCTGTCTCGGACAGGTCAGCCGGCGCGCCGCGGCGCATCCGCTCACCGAGCGTGTTCTCGAGCGCGTCGGGCTGCTCGTTGATCTCCTTGAGCGTGAAGGTCTCGTAGCCACCCTTCTCGGCCGCGTCCTCGTCCCAGTCGATCTGCATCGCCTCGCGCGTCAGCTCACCGTTCTCCAGCGACAGGAAGCGCGCACCCGCAGGCGTGACGACGACGATCTCGTCGTCCTCGATCATCTGCACGGTCTTGGTCCACTTCAGGAACGCCGCGATCGCCGACGCGATGTAGGTCTCGCCGTCGCCCACGCCGATCACCAGCGGGCACTGGCGGCGGATCCCGACCATCGTGTCCGGATGGTCGGTGTGCATCACCACGATCGCGAAGTGACCCTCCAGGCGCGCATGCGCAGCCTTCACCGCCGCGATCAGATCACCGTTGTAGGCCTGCTCCACCAGGAACGGCACGACCTCGGCATCGGTCTCGGACTGGAACTCGAAGCCCGCCTTCGTCAGCTCCTCGCGCAGCTCGATGTAATTCTCGATGATGCCGTTCAGCACCACCGTGATCTGGCTGTCGCTCGAACGGAACGGATGCGCATTGTGCTCGGCCGGACGACCATGCGTCGCCCACCGCGTGTGACCGATCCCGAAGTGCGACGGACGCGCACCCTCGCCGACCGCCTCACGCAGCTTCGCGAGATTGCCCACCGCACGGATCGTCTCGAACTCGCCACGCTCGGCATCAAAGAGCGAGATACCCGCCGAATCGTAGCCGCGGTACTCGAGGCGCTCGAGCCCCTCCAGCAGGATCGACTCGACCTGCTTGGGACCGACGTATCCGATGATTCCGCACATATGGGACGTTCCTCCTGCGAGCGAACTCGCATGCTGTCTCGGGGCTGCCACGCGTATCGCGCGGAACATTTCCGGGGAAAGTGCACAGGATACCGTGCCCGGGACCCGTCACGGGGCGGTCCGGGCCGCTACGGGCCCCGACCGGCACCGAGCCGGCGCGCACGCTCGTTCAACCGGACGGGATCACTCGCGGCATCACCGTACGTTGTCCCTGCTCAGCGCACACATTAGCGGGGCCGTCGGGGGCAGGTGCCGCGAGCGGCCAGCGGACGCGGCGTTGGCGGCCGCATCCGGGCGTCCCCAGCCTCAGCCAGCGACCTTCATGAGCAGCATGGGAGCAGCCAGGGCGAGCACGGCGATCGTGGCGACCGCGCCCTGCAGGACCGGCTCCTTCACGCCGCGGCCATGGCCGATGTAGAGCACGATGCCTGCGGCGACGGCGAACGCCATGCCGACGAAGGCGCCGACCGGGGTCCCGACGAGCGGCATCGAGCCGAACAGCGTGTCGAAGCGGTCGAGCGGCAGCCCGGCGCTCTCGCGCTTGGGGAACTGCTCGCGGGCGTAGAACGAGACCAGCTGCCACGCCAGCGCGAGCATCGCCACGACGAGGGCGGTACCGGGCGACCACCAGGCTGCGGGGGCGGCGCCGGATGCGGCGTCGCCGGATGCGGCGTCGCCGGGCTCGGTGGCGACGGCGGGCTCGAAGGTGACGGTCGGCTCGGCGGTGACGGTCGCCTCGAAGTTCGGCATCGCGCCGGACGGCATCGCCTCGTAGCTCGGCATCGCGTCGTACTGCGGCATCGCCTGGGTTGGCATCGCCTGCGTGGGCATGGCCGGGCTCGGCGCGTGCATGAGCGGGGCGCCGACGTCGAGCGCCGCCTCCATCGAACCGGGGAACGGCATGCCGGCCGGCATCGGGGCGAGCCCCTCAGGCGAGGGTGGCGCGAAGTCGGGCTGGGGCGGCGACTGGTGTGGCTGCGGCATGCCAGCAGGCTGCGGCATGGCGAAGGCCGACGGATCCACGGCGCCGAGCGGAGGCGGCGGCGGGTTGTCGATCGGCTGGGGTGCGGCGGGCCATGCGGGCGCGGAGTCGGACATGCCGCACCTATCGGCGCCGCGTCACCCCGCGCTTGAGCACGCCGGAGCATGCAGGCAGAACGACAAGCCGTACCCCGTCAGTGCGCGGCGACCGCGCCGCCGCTGCCCTGCAGCTCATGGGCGACGATCGCGCACAGCTCCTCGACGTGCTGCTCGCAGGCCTCGATCGTCGGGGCCTCGACCATGACGCGCACCAGCGGCTCGGTACCCGACTTGCGCAGCACCACGCGGCCAGCATCGCCGAGCTCCTCCTCCACGCGGGCGACGGCAGCAGCGATCGCCTCGTTCGTGTCGAACGAATCCTTGTTCTGCACGGCGACGTTGCGCAGCAGCTGTGGCAGCCGCTCGATGCGTGCCGCGGCCTCGCTCACGGGCACGCCGAGCCTGGCGATCGCAGAGAGGAACAGCAGCGACGCCGCGATGCCATCGCCCGTGGTCTGGACACCGGTGTAGATGAGGTGGCCGGACTGCTCGCCACCGAGCACCGCGCCGGTCTCGCGCATCTTGGCGACCACGTAGCGGTCGCCGACGCCGCAGGTCTCCACGGTGATGCCCGCCGCCTCGAGGGAGCGGTGCAGCCCGAGGTTGGACATGGTGGTGGCGACGATGCGGTCGCCCGGGAGTGCGCCTCGCGACTTCAGGTCGAGGGCGAGCAACCCCATGATGGCGTCGCCGTCCACCTCGTTGCCACGCTCGTCGACCGCCACCATGCGGTCCGCATCGCCGTCGTAGGCGACACCGATGTCGTAGCCGCCATTGAGCACGGCTGCGGAGAGCAGGGACAGGTCGGTGGAGCCGCAGCCGCGGTTGATGTTGGTGCCGTCGGCGGCAGTGCCGACGTAGTCCGCGGTGATGCCGGCGCGCTGGAAGGCGACGCCGACGGAGGGCCAGGCCGCGCCGTTGGCGCAGTCGATCATGATCCGCAGGTCCTTGATGCGCGGATCCAGCACGCCCTCGAGCCGATCTACGATCTCGCCTGCATAGAGCGATCGCGCGTCGTCGCGACGGCTGAACCAGCCGACGTTGTCGCCGTCGACGAGCGTCTGCACGTCGATGCGCAGGAGCGCCTCGATCTCCTCCTCCTGCTCGTCGCTCAGCTTGCGGGAGTTGGGGCCGAACAGCTTGATCCCGTTGTCGTGGAACGGGTTGTGGGAGGCGCTGATGACGACGCCCAGGTCCGCACGCTCGAGCTCGACCATGAGCGCCACGGCGGGCGTCGGGATGATCCCCAGGAACACCGGCTCACCGCCGACGCTCGACACGCCTGCCGCGAGGGCTGCTTCGAGCATGGCACCGGAGCGGCGGCTGTCGCGCCCGATCACCACGCGCGGATGCTTCTTGTTGCGCGACTGCGGTCCGACCCAGAGCGTCGCGGCGCGTCCCATCGCGAGCGCGAGCTCGGCGGTGATCTCGCGGTTGGCGACGCCGCGGATGCCGTCGGTGCCGAAGAGCTGTCGTGCCATGGTGGAGGATCCTCGTGGTCGTGCGCACGGGATGCGCGCGGGGACCCGCCAAGCCTAGCGGGTGCCCGGTCCGGTCAGCCTCGGGCGACGAGCGTCAAGGTGGCGAGGCCGCGCTCGAGGAAGCCGCGATCGTCCGAGCCGATCGACACCTTGGTGCGCGCCGCGCTCGCGTCGGAGACGAGCGCCGGGGTCGGCTGCACCTCGAACACGCGCTTGGCATCGAGCCAGCGCACGAGCTTGGCGGCGGCTGCCGGGCGCAGGTGGATCTCGTCGAAGAAGCTGCTGCTGCCACCGCCCCACGTGCGCGGATCGGAGGCGTCGATGACGGTCATGTCGAGCGTGCGGTCCAGCTGCTTGAGGAAGGCGCGCGCGGAGACCCGGCGGGCGTACCAGCCGGCGGGACCGCAGCGACGGATGCATTCCGGGTGCATCGACGTGATGACGATGGTCGGAGCATCGCCGCGCGCGTTGGCGGTCACGATCGCGCGCCGGATCGCTGCCATCGGAATCGGCATGAGCCGGTTGAAGCCGCCGTCGGGGCGATAGGAGCGGATGCGGATGGCGATGCGTCGGTTGCGGATTCCGACCATGTCGACGCCCTGGCGATCGAGCTTCTCCAGGTTGCCGTTGATCTGCATGCCGTCGTAGCGCACGACGCTGCGGTAGGGCGGCATGCCCTCCTGTCCTTCGCGGGCGGTGCGCAGGAGGTCGCGCGCGGTGGCGCGCCACTGGTCGGCGCAGGTGATCGCCTCACTGCAGGCGCCGCGCGCGGCGTCGAGCGTTGCGATCGTCTCCATCACCCGGCGCGTCGGGGTGCGCCGGTCGAGCCCCTCGATGTCGAACATGATCACCAGGTGCGGCGCATCGCCCGGGGTGAGCATCTCGACGAACGAGGAGACGGCGAGCACCTCGCGCGCCGCGCCGTCGGAGGTGCCGAAGTTGTAGGCGGTCCTGCCGCTCAGCTGCTTGATCAGGCGCGGATCCAGCTGGACCGCCCGCGACGTGCCGACGATGACGACGTCCGGCGGATTCCCTGCGGCGGTCGTGAGCGCGGAGTAGCCGAGCATCTTGGCGCCGAGCGAGGGCTGGTGGCCCTCGCGCCGTTGGATGGCGGTCGAGTAGTCGCCCTCGAGCAGGACGGCGTTGGCAGACGGGGCAACGGCGAGCGAGGCGAGCAGCGCGACGATGAGGGCGAGGGCGGCGGTCACGCCGGTGCGCGCACGCGTGGAGATGGAGATCGGAGCCATGCCGCAATGGTGCCCACATCGGGATGCGGCATGCGACGAACCCGCCGGATCCTGCAGCCCTCACGGATCTGCCGACGACGCCCTGAAGACACGAACGCCCCGGCCGGGGCCGGGGCGTTCGCGAAACGAGCTGGCAGTGCGAGCGACTAGCGCTTGCTGAACTGCGGCTTCTTACGGGCCTTCTTGAAGCCGGCCTTCTTGCGCTCGACCTGACGCGTGTCGACCTTCAGGAAGCCCTTGCCCTTGAGCTGCGTGCGCAGGGCGGGATCGATCTCGGCGAGTGCCTTGGAGATGCCGTGGCGAACCGCGCCCGTCTGGCCGGTGTTGCCACCGCCGTGCACGCGCACGAACACGTCGTAGACGCCAGCGGCGCCGGCTGCGACGAGCGGCTCCAGGACGAGCGTGCGGTCGCTCGCGCGGTCGAAGTACTGGTCGAGGCTGCGCCCGACGCCCTTCGAATTCGCGTTGATGAGGAACGTGCCGTCACCCGGGGTCAGGATCACGCGAGCGACGGAGCGCTTGCGCTTGCCGGTCGCCTGGTAGCGAGCGTCCTTGGCGGGCTTGGAGACCTTCGCCTTGAGGGCTTCCAGGTCGACCTCGGCCTGGGCCTCGTCCTCGCTGGAGGTACCTTCGCTGGTGCCCTCGCTCGTTCCCTCGCTGGTGCTCTCGGCATCGGCGGCGGGTGCGGCGGTCTCCTCGGCGGCGGGCGCCTCGGGAGCGGCAGCCTCGGCAGCAGGCGCCTCGGCAGCAGCGGCCTCGGGGGCAGCTGCCTCGGGGGCGGCGGCCTCGGCGGCCTCGTTCTCGTTCACGTTCTCGTCAGCCATGCTGTTCGGTGTCCCTAGTTCTCGAAGCCGGGCAGCGGCTTGGGGTTGAAGTTCTCGTGCGGGTGCTCGCCACCCTGGTAGATCTTGAGCTTCTTGAGCTGCGCTGCACCCATCCGGTTGCGCGGCAGCATGCCCTTCACTGCCTTGCGGATGACCTCCTCCGGGTGGCGGTCCAGCTGCTCCTGCAGGGTCCGCTCCTTGAGGCCGCCCGGGTAGCCGGAGTGGCGGTAGTACTTCTTCTGCGTGAGCTTGTTGCCCGTCACGTGGATGCCGGCGCAGTTCGTCACGATGACGTAGTCGCCCGTGTCGATGTGCGGCGCGTACTGCGGCTTGCGCTTGCCGGAGAGGTGGTCGGCGATCACGGTCGCGAGACGGCCCAGCGTCTTGCCGGTCGCGTCGACCTCGTACCAGTCCTGCTGGACCTCACGGGGCTTGGGGCTGTAGGTCTTCATCGATGCCTTCACGTCGTGGTTCGGGCGCCTCGGACGGGGCAGGGACGCACGCAGGCGCATCCCAGTCCGGGCAGCGACGAGTGATCATAGCCGACCTTCGAGCCCGATGTCGAGGCACGGGTCGGGTGACGGCGCTTCAGGAGCCGGGGCATCCTGCCGATACTGGCTTGGATGTCGCACGCCCTCGTCCGACCAGACCGCATCCGCCGCGCGAGCGCAGCGATGCTCGCCGCCCTCGCATGCGTGGGGGTGCTTGCGTGTGCGAGTGGATTCGGCGCCACCTCGGCGACGGAGCTGCCGACCGCGAACGTGCTGTCGACCATCTCGCTCACCGATCCGGTCGCCAAGTCGGCTGATCCGCCGGTGTGCACCGATGCGGTCGCGCCGCTCGACACGGACAACTGTGGCGACGTGAGCTTCGTGCCGGGCGCCAGCAAGGTGCTGCGGCTCGGCTCCCTCTCGGGAACCGACGTCCAGGCCGGCTCGCTCCGCTGGACCGTGAGCACCTCGAGCCCCACCGGCTACGTGGTGCGCATGTCCAACACGGGCGCGGCGCCGGTGCTGCGCAGCGCGAGCAGCTCCATCCCGGACATGCAGAGCTCCCCGCTCGTGCCGAGCGCCAGCGTCGATGACGCCACGGGATTCGGTGTCGCCATGGGCGATTCGGCAGCGGACAACGAGGCTGCGGTGGACTTCACGGGCTCGCCCTGGGTCGCAGCCGGCCAGCAGGGTGAGCTGTACTCGGGCATCCCGGCTGCCGGCATGGAGGTCGCCAAGCGAACCACGCCGCAGTCGAACGACCCCTTCACGGCGACCTTCGCCGTCGCAGCGACCGCGGGGCAGCAGCCCACGCCCGGCTCCTACGCCGGCACGGTTCGCATCGTCGCGTCGATCATCTGACGCCGAGCGGAACGCTCGAGGCTAGAGGCGGACGCGCGCGAGCAGTCGCAACGTGTCGTCGATGCCGGCGCTGAAGCCCATCGCTCCCTGGAGCCCGCCGTGCAGCGCACCGGAGCTCGCGGGCAACGAGGCCTTCACCGCGGCGACGGCCGCCGGGGCGACCTCCTCGACGATGGCCGGCGCGATCGCCTCGACCACCCTGGGCACTGCGGCAGCCGCGACGCGAGCGGCGTCGTCCGCGACGGGCGCGGCATGGGTAGCCACCTCAGCCGCAGCCGTTGCGGCGGGTGCTGCGTGGGCGACGGCGGCGAGCGCCTCGTCGAGTGCGCCGACCGACGCCTCGAGCGGGCGTTCGGCGAGGGCGGTGGCGAGGAGCCGGAAGGTGTCGTCGCCGTGGCCCGCCGCGGCAGTGGCGTCGACGGCTGCTGCAAGCACGGGAACCTGGCGCTCGGCGGGAAGGCCGCCGATCTTGCCGAAGCCCTCGACGAGCCGCTGCTCGAGGTCGCGCAGTCGCGCAGCAGCATCGTCCGCAGCGCCGGAGATCGCACCGTTGGGCGCAGCGTCGGCGACCTCGGCCGCGATGTCAGCCGCCGCTCCGGGAGCGACCGGCACTGCCGCGTGCGGTGCGTCGGTGAGTCCGCGGGCTGCATCGGCGAGCGCGAGGTCGGCTTCGGTCCGCATCGCGGGGAAGGCGAAGCCCTGCTCGCGCAGCATGATCTGGTGGTAGAGCGATCCGCCGCCCGCGACCGCGCCGGCGGCGCCCGAGCCACCTGGTCCGGCGAACGCCGCGGCAGGCGTGGAGCCCAGTCGACCCGCGGTCGCATCGAGCGCGTCGGCGGCGGCACCGGCGCCGGCTGCCCGCTGCTCCCCGCTGATCATGTTGAAGCGCTCGAACATGCCGAGCACCGCGTCGCGACCCTTGCCTTCGCGGCCGAAGCCCTTGAAGGTCGCGAGCACGGATCCACGCTCGCCACCGACCTGGCCGGCTCGCGGCGTGAAGGTGGCGCGGAGGTCGGCGGGCGAACCGCCCGTGCCGTACATGAGGTTGTTGATGTCCATCGTGTCCCGTCCCGTGTGGCACCTCACGCACGCCGTCCCGCGTGCGCTGCCGGATGTCAGCCGCGCGGACTGATCCGCGAGGCAGCGCGCAGCAGGTCCTCGACGAGGTTCGCCTTGGCGGCTGCCTCGACGACCTCGGCGGCTCCCGGTGCGGCGGCGCCCTCGGCGCGACCGGCCATCACGCCGAGCCCTGCACGCAGGTCGCCCAGCAGGTTCGCACCGCGGTTCGCGGCCGCCGGAGTGGCGACGTCCGCCACCTCGGCGCCGGCCGCTGCAGCGCGACGCGACAGGAAGCCGTCCAGCAGTCCACCGCGCGCCGCGGGTGCGGCAGCCTCGGCGACGGGCACCGCAGCAGCTTCGGCTGCGGGAGCGCCATGGAGCGCCTCACCGGCACCGCGCAGCTGCTCGAGGAGCGACGGGCGCCCGGCGCCCGCAGCCCCGGCCGCTTCGGCAACTGCCTCGGGGGCGGCTGCCGGCGCGGCGCCACCGCCGCGGCGGAAGAGCGCACCGAACTGCTCGGCGTTCATCGAACGGATGCCGCCCAGGCCACCAGCTTCGGCTGCGGCTGCCGGTGCTGCTGCCTCGGCGACAGCGCCACCGGCAGCAGCGCCCGCGGGCACGGCCTGACCGGTCACGGGATCCACCAGCATGGTGATCGGCGTCGCGATGTTCACGCGTGCCTGCGCTGCAGGCACTGCGACGTCCACGGGAATGACGATCGGACCCCGCTGGCCCTGGATGATCAGGCGCGGCTGGACCTGCACGTCCACGAACTGCTGCGCAGCCGGGTCGAGGGCTCCGCGCATCGCGGCTTCCTGCGCGGCGCGTGCGAGCGAATCGATGTCGTGGCCGGCTATCCCGCCGGCCGCCGCCGCGTGGGCGGCGTCATCGGCGAGCCCGGTCGGCACGGCGGCGTTGCCCGCCAGCTCAGGCGCCGCTGCAGCCACTGCGGGCTCGGCCTCGACCAGTGCTGCCGCCGCGGCGTCTTCGACGGCAGGCGCGGCGCCCGGCCTGGCGCGCATCGCGAGCAGGTTGCGCAGCTGTTCCGCGGCGGTGCCGTGGTTGGCGCCGGGTGCGTTGAAGAGTCGATCGGTCATGGGGGTCCCTTTCCCATGGCTGGATGTGTCCGAGATCCCCGTCCGAGAGATCCGTCCCTACCAGCGTGTCGGTGCGGTTCGGACGCCCGTTTCATGGGAACCGTCGCGCCGTGTCGCGCAACCCAGCCATCCGAGCCTGCATCGCCCTCGTGCTCGTCCTGATCGCCGCGGCCATCCCGGCCGCGTCTGGCGCGGCGCAGGACACCGAGATCTCGCCGATCGCACCGGGATGCCGGGTGCTCGGAGACGGCGACCGGCCGAACATCACGGGCCCCGGCGAGGCCGACCCCGCCGACGTGCCGCTCAACGGGAAGTTGATCGCGACGGCCGAGGTCGCACCGGACAAGCCGATCGAGTCGGGGACCTCCTTCACCTGCACCCTCACCCTGCGCAACCGCCGCCGCCAGCCGGCGACGCTCGTGTTTGAAGCCCAGGGCATCCGAGGCTCACGTGCACGCGGCACCGGCATCCAGTACGTCACTGCCGACGATGACGCATTCGAATCGACCGCCGGTCCGTGGCTGAGCGTGCTGCAGGACGGACCGGTCACGATCCCCCCGCGCGGTGTGCTCGACCTGTCCGTCGTCGTGGACGTGCCGGCGGACGCGCCCGCCGGTGGGCGCTATGCCGCGATCCTGGTCTCGCCGGCCGAACCGGTGCAGGTCGAGGGCGACACGGCCGTCGGGATCGAGACGAGCATCGCCATCCCGTTCCGCCTCGACGTCGACGGGACCGGCACGTCGAAGCTGCGCCTGCGTGACGTCGAGGCGCCGCGGGTGCGCTGGAACCGCGAGGCATGGACCCTCCACGGATCGCTCGACAACGACGGCACCACCGACGCCACGCCCCGCGGGCGCGTGCGCGTGCGGTCCATCTTCGGCAACACGGTCCGGGAGCTGCCGCTCGCGACGACTGCCATCCTGCCGGGCGGGCGCACCGACCTCGACGTTCGCTGGAATGGCGTGCCGTGGATCGGGATCTATCGCTACGACGCACGCGTCGCGAACGCCGAAGCGGGCAGCCGCGATCCGGTGGCACGGGCCTCCGGCTGGTTCGTCGCGCTGCCGCCTGCGTGGGTGCTCGCGCTCGTCGCCCTGCTCGTCGGCGTCGCCAGCTGGCGACTTCGCCGCCGGCCCGTCGACGACGTCAGCGGAGATGACGACGAAGACGACCACGTCGTCTCCGACGACTGACACTGACACCCGGTCGCCTCGCAATTAATCGTCGTTGTACAACCAATTCCTGCGAGGCGACCGGGAGGTCAGTGGGGCGGGCGAGTGTCAGTCGCCGCCGAACAGCTTGCCGAGGACGCGGCCCGTCGCCATCACCGGGTTGGTCCAGGTGAGCACGTCCACCGCGGTCTTCGCCACCTGGCGCGCCTCCTTGGGGTGCTCCTGCACGAGCTCGGCCGTGTGCTTGGCCATGCCGTAGCTGGTGAACGGGCTCTCGATGAAGGCCTTCACGGCGCCGCCGGCACGCTCGAACGACTGACGGGTCCCCTCGGGATCCTCCATCGCGCGACCCGCCGCGAGCAGCGGGTTGGTCACCGTGGCGATGTCGACCGCACCCTTCGCCCCGTCGGCGACCGCCTTGCGGCCCGCCTCGGTCGAGAGGATGGCACGCGAGATGCCGATACCGGGCACGAGCACGGACACGGCGTCGGCCGCGTCCTTGCCCACGCGCCTGTAGGACTCCTTGGTGCCCTGCGGATCGGCGATGCCGCGCGCAATGCCCACGAGCGGGCTGAACACGGTCGCGCGATCGATGAACCGCTGCGTGGAATCACGCGCCTGTCCGCCGACGAAGTCGCCGAGTCGATCGAAGAAATCGGGCTGCTTGGGCGTGGCTGCGCTACCGTTGGAAACGGTGGTCATGACGGTCCCCTTCCATGGGATGGTGCTCTCACGTGGCTGGTTCGGCGTGGTGGCGTGAGGACCGTGCGTAATCCCGGTCGGGGGCATGGTCACGGTCCACCATGGGGCCATCAACCCCGCATGCCAAGGGGGACCCGTCGCGGCTAGAAGATCGTGTCGACCGCGCTCGGATCCGCGGGCGTCGTCGCCGGCGCGGGATCCTCGGCGGCGGCAGCAGGCACCGCGCCCTCGGGAGCGAACTCGTCGCCCGACTCCGCCGTGACGGCCGCGACATCCTCCGCGGTCACCGACAGCTTCTGGAGGCGCTCTGCGGCGTAGTCGAGGCGTGACTGGCACCACGCGTGCAGCGCCTCGCCTCGCTCCCAGAGCGCGAGCGCGTCATCGAGCCCGGTGTGGCGGTCCTCGAGCGCCTCGACGACCTGCTCGAGCTCCGCCTGTGCCTGCTCGAAGCTGAGCGTCTCCACGCCGGGACGCTCCGCGCCTGCGGCCGTGCCCTGCGTCTGCGTCGTGTCAGTCATGCGCCACCGTCGTGTACGTCGTCCACCGTCGCGTGCAGCGTACCGCGCCCGAGCGCGACCTGCACCGTGTCACCGGCGGCCAGCTCGGACGCGTCGCGCACGATCTGACCCCTGCTCCCACGCACGATCGAGTAGCCGCGCTCGAGCACCGCGGTCGGCGACAGCGCGTGGAGCCGCCCGACCGCAGCGGTCAACCGCGCACCGTGCTGGGCGAGCCGCACCTGGAAGCAGCGCTCGATGTCGCGGCGGTCCCGCGCCAATGACGTGCGCCCATCCAGCACGCGACGCTCGAGCATCTGGCGATTGCGCGCCCGCAGCGAATCGACCCAGCGCCTGCGCTCCTCCACGAAGCGCGCCGGGGAGCGGTCCGAGAGCCGCACGCGGAACATCGCCAGCCGCTCCACCCGCGAGCGCACGTGCTCCTCGCCGCGCCGGCGCATGGCGCGCTGCGAGCGCTCGAGCAGTCCGGTCACCTCGCGGTAGTCGGGCACCACGGTGCGCGCCGCGGCCGTCGGCGTCGACACGCGCAGGTCGGCGACGTGGTCGCTGATCGGCGAATCCTTCTCGTGGCCGATCGCGCTCACGACCGGGGTCGGGCACGCGGCGATCGCGCGGCACAGGCGCTCGTCGCTGAAGGGCAGGAAGTCCTCGAACGCACCGCCGCCGCGCGTGATGACGATCACGTCGACGTCCTCGACCGCCTGCATGCGGCGCAGCGCCGCGACGAGCATCGGTGCCGCGCGGTCGCCCTGCACGAGCGTCTCGATCATCACCAGCTTCACCGGCGGGAACCGCTCGTAGACGTTGCGCAGGAAATCGCCCTGCGCGGCTGCGCCCGCCCCGGTGATGACCCCGACGCGACGCGGCAGGAACGGCAAGGGCTGCTTGCGCCCAGGCGCGAACAGGCCCTCAGCCTCGAGCTTCGCCTTGAGCGCCTCGAGCTGCTGGAGGATGAGCCCGCGCCCGGCGTGCTCCATGCTCTGCACGCGCAGCTGGAAGGTGCCGCGCGCGGCGTAGATGTCGGCGCGCCCGAAGACCTGCACCAGGTCGCCGTCGCCGAGGTCGAGCCCGAGCGCCTCGTAGCGCGACTTGGGCATCGTGCAGCTGATCATGAACCCGTTGTTGGGGTCCTTGAGCGTGAAGAAGACGGTCGACAGCTTCTGCCCGGGCCGCGGCACCTTCAGCTCGCTGATCTCGCCTTCGACCCAGAGCGTCGGAATGTCGACGATGCGGCTGCGAACCCCGAGCACGAAGCCCGTGACCGACCACACCTTGCGCTCACCGTAGTAGAGCGGTTCGGTGGCTCCCTCGTACATGCCCTGGTCTGCCCACGCCATCGTGTCGCCAAGTGTAGCCCCTGCAACGCACCGGGGGCCCGGGGCGATATCCGGGGAGAGGTGGAGCGCGACGCTGGGGGGCGGACGCGCTCGAGAACGGGGGGAACACCACATGCTCGAGGCAGCGGGAGCCATGCGCAGCATGGCCGGGATGGCCATGCACGGCGCGCCGACAGGTGGCGCCATGGTCGACGATGCAGCGCGGCTCATCGGCGGGGACGTCTCGCGAGCCGCGGAGTTCGCGGCGCTGCGTGACGCCAACGGGATGGTGCGCGTCCAGGACGCGGCCGGGCGCATCTCCAACGGCATGCCGAGCGATCCGCTCTGGCACCAGAAGACGCCGATCTACCAGATCTACACGCGCACCTTCGCGGACGGCCTCGGCACCGGCACGGGCAACTTCCAGGGCGTGATCGACCACCTCGACCACGTGCAGTACATGCGCCAGAAGGCGATCTGGATCAGTCCTCACCACCCCTCCGGCGGCAAGGACGGCGGCTACGACATCGCCGACTACTTCGCGGTGAACCCGGACCTCGGCGACATGAAGACCTTCGAGAAGCTCGTGGACGAGGCGCATGGCCGCGACATCCGGGTCATCACGGAGATGGTAGCCAACCACACCTCCAACCAGCACAAGTGGTTCACCGGCGAGGTCGACAAGCTCGCCCACATCGTCAGGACCAAGGGACGCGCCGCCGCGCAGGAGTACGCCCAGAGCACCGGCAAGGACGGGCCGATGTACGTGTGGGACTTCACACGCACGAAGGCCGAGGGGCCACCCTCCAAGTGGAACGACGTCCGAGTCATCTTCGACGACATCGAGGTCGAGGGGAACTGGGCCTGGAACGAGCAGGCGAAGGGCTACTACTGGCACCGCTTCTTCACGGAACAGCCCGACCTCAACTGGGAGAACCCGCGCGTCGCCGACGAGATGGGCAACGTGCTGAAGTTCTGGCTCGACAAGGGCGTGGATGCGATCCGCCTCGATGCCGTGCCGTACCTGCACCAAGGCACCCGCAACGCCCACGGCCGCACGTACTTCGGCGAGAACATGCGCGAGACCCACGAGCAGATCAAGCGCATCCGTGCGACCATGGACCAGGGCTATGCCGACCGCGTGACGATCGGCGAGGCGAACATGGACGCCGCCGCGACGCGCGAGTACTTCGGCAACGGCGACGAATCCAACGCGCTCTTCGACTTCCCCACGATGCCGCAGATGTACATGGGCCTGCTCGAGCGCGACAAGACCCGCATCCTCGGCGCACTCAAGCAGGCGCAGGGGATTCCCGAGGGCACGGCCTGGATGCGCTTCCTTCGCAACCACGACGAATTGACGCTCGAGAAGGTCACGCCCGAGGAGCGCGAGTGGATGTGGCGCACCTTCCGGGAAGGGGACGCCGCCCGCGGCATCACGCCTGATCCCGAGGCGAAGATCAACCTCGGCCTACGCATCCGCCTGGCCGATGCGGTCGGCCATGACGACAACCCGGTCCTGAAGCAGAAGGCGATCGAGGCACTGACATCGGCGCACTACTCGATGTCAGGCACGCCGATCATGTACCAGGGCGACGAGATCGGGATGGACGCGATCCGCGGCCGCAACCTGTTCGACCGCGAACGCGTGCGCGGCACGATGCAGTGGGACGCCACCAGGAACCACGGCTTCTCCTCCTCCGACACCGTGACCGAACCGATGGCTGACGCTGTCGAGGGTGCGCGCATCGCGAACGTGGCGGACCAGAAGGCCGATCCCAACTCGCTCATGAACCGTACGCGGGCGATGCTCATGGCGCGCGAGACGAGCCCGACTCTGCAGAGCGGCGCGGTCGAGGTGGAGGTGCCGACGAGCGCCAAGGAGCTGCTCGCCTTCCAGCGCTCCACCGAGGGCGAGCGCGTGATCTCGATGGTGAACCTCTCGCCGGGCACGGTCACGAGCAGCATCGACGCGCAGGTCCCCGCGGGCTGGCGCGCCGAGCGCCTCCACGGCAGCCACGACTTCGACGTGTCGGGAGGCATGCCGTCGAGCGTCACGCTCGAGCCGTACGAGCACCGCTGGATCCGCCTCGTGCCGGATGCACCTGCCGGCCCGGGCGCCGGGACAGGAGCCCCAGCCGATGCGGTGGCCGGCTCGGCTCAGCTGGGCTGAGCGCCGGTCGGCAGTGCAACACGGGGTCCTCCCCGGCCGATACCCAGGGGTACCGATGCATCGCTGGGGGGCGAGCGCGCGGTCGACACCGGGGGAACCACCACATGAATCCGCTTGGCTTCAAGAGCGCCATCTACCAGCTGGCGAAGGCCGGCGACGTTGCCGCCCCGCCGATGCTCGACGTCGCCGATTCGATGCTGGCGACCGTCGGCACCAAGCTCGCGAGCGGGCAGGCCACGACCAAGATCGACGACCTGGTGGCGGGTCTCGCCGACGCCCGCACCACCTTCGCCTCGGTCATCGACCACGGCGCCTCCGGCACGCGATCGGCGGCCGAGATGGCCGAGCACTTCTCCGGCCTCGCGGCGAAGCTCGACGGGGTCGGCACGGGCATGTCAGGCACCGCGATCGGCCACGTCAGCTCCGCACGCAGCGCCGCCGCCCAGGTCTCCACGGCGCTCCAGCGCGAGGGCATCACGGCCACGGGCGCACTGCCCGAGGGTTCGCACATGGGCATCTGGCAGCTGCGCGACGACCTCGACCAGGCGTGGAACGCCCTGGGCTTCGGCAAGGTCATGGGCACGTTGCCGCACTGAGCTGCGCGTGAAACCGGTTTCGAGCGGGTAATTCGCCCGCATGGAGCCCGCTTCCAGCATCAGTGCCGACGTGCACCCCTTCGCGCATCCCGTGCTGGGCCTGGATTCGGGCGTGCTGCTCCACCGCAGCCGCCACGCCGACACCGTGCGCGGCACGTGGCACGGGCTCGAGGTGGTCGCCAAGCGTATCCGCGAGGACCTCGCCACGGACGATGAGCGGCGCGCTGCGGGACACGGGATCCTGCGCGAGGGACTGCTGCTGCGTCGCGTGTCGCACCCGTCGATCGTTCGCGTGGTCGAGCTCGTCCAGGACCCCGCGACGCTCGTGCTCGAGCTGGTGCCCGGCAAGTCCATGCGCGAGGAGCTGCGGATGCGGCGGCGAATCCCGGCGGCTGAATCCGCACGCATCGGCTCCCAGCTGGCCGACGCGCTCGATCACCTGCACCGTCGCTGGATCCTGCATCGCGACGTCAAGCCAGCGAACCTGATCTACGACGGCCACCGCGCCGTGCTCATCGACTTCCACCTCGCCAAGGAGCCCGGCCCCATGCGCGGCGGGGCCGGCACCCGCCTGTTCACCGCCCCCGAGCAGGTTCGCGGCGGCCACGTGACCACGGCCGCCGACATCTGGGGCCTCGGCACCGTGCTGTACCGGACCGTCTCCGGGCGACTCCCCTTCCACGCCGAGACGGGCCACCCGCAGCTCACCGAGCGACCGGTGCCGGTGCTCGAGCGGCTTGCGCGCTCACGCTTCGACGGCGACATGGTGCGCGCCGAGCGCGACCTGCCGCGCGCCCTCGCGGCGCTCGTCGACCGGATGCTCGCAGCCGAGCCTGAGCTGCGCCCCACCGCCGCGGAAGTTCGCGACGAGCTGCGCGCCATCGCCGCCGAGCACGCGGCGGCCTGACACCGCGCGGCGGCCGTCGGGGCGCCTGCATCGGTTCAGCGCGACTGGGTACGACCTGCCCCATGGACGACACACAGGAGATCAGCACCACCGGCACCCGCGGCCCAGTCGACGAGGCCCCGGTGCGGGTCCTCGAATCCGGCGCGAGGATGGTGACCGGGCCCGGGTGGTTCGTCACCAACCTCGAGGATGCGACGTG
>JAOPYU010000186.1 GCA_025964455.1 Thermoleophilia bacterium
GGACATCCTCGATCCCGCGCTCACGCGTCCCGGTCGCTTCGATCGCTCCGTCATCGTCGACACGCCCGACCGCAAGGGTCGCTCCGAGATCCTCAAGGTGCACGGCAAGGGCAAGCCCTTCGGCCCCGACGTCGACCTCGACATCATCGCTCGCCAGACCGCCGGCTTCTCCGGTGCGGACCTCGCGAACCTGGTCAACGAAGCCGCACTGCTGACCGCACGTGGTCGTCGCAAGGAGATCACGCCGGCCGACCTGGACGAGGCGATCATGCGCGTCATCGCCGGCCCGCAGAAGACCCGCCTGCTCAAGGACTCCGAGAAGAAGATGATCGCCGCCCATGAGATCGGGCACGCGATCGTCGCCAACCAGATGCCTGAGGTCGAGCCGGTCCACAAGGTGACGATCGTCAGCCGCGGCCGCGCCCTGGGCCTGATGGTCAGCCTGAGCGAGGACGACAAGGTGATGCGCTCGCGCACGGAGCTCATGCAGCAGATGGCAGTCGCGCTCGGTGGGCGCGTCGCCGAGGAGCTGATGTTCAACGAGATCTGGACCGGGGCCGAGAACGACCTCGAGAAGGTCAACGCGATCGCGCAGCGGATGGTGCTGCAGTGGGGCATGAGTGACAGCTTCGCGCTGCGCGGCCTCATCCAGCACGATCAGCTCATGGCGCACTCCGACGAGCTGCGCGCCAAGATCGATGCGGAGATCGACGTCATCGTCGGCGAGGCGAAGCTGATGGCGCAGGAGGTGCTCGTCGAGTTCCTGCCCTCGCTGCAGCGACTGACCGACGTGCTCGTCGAGCGCGAGACGCTCGAGCGTGACCAGTTCGAACTGCTCATGCGCGGCGGCGAGCTGCCGGCGCTCGAGGTCGAGGCCGACGGTACCCTGCACGCAGTCTCGGAGACGACCCCGGTGCGCCTCGCACGCCAGGGCGCGGCCACGCACCCCGGTATCGGCCACGGCGGCTCGAGCACCGAGGACGCGGACTGGGCGATCGGCGAGTTCGATCGACGTGACCCGAACTCCTCCGGCGCGCGCTTCCGAGCGGATGCGTCGGCGGTGGCGACCCCGCCCGCGGGCCTCGACGACGAGCCGACCCCCGTCGACGACGAGGACATCGCCGTCGCCTAGCCTCAGACCGAATCGTGATTCCCTCGAGCCCCTGCGCCCCGGCGCGGGGGCTCGAGTGTCTTCTGCGTCAGGCCCCTACCGCGTTGGATCGTCCTCTCCCTCCCCGTGGATTGGCCGAATCGTCGCTGCGAACGCAACGTATCCACCGATCGCTGTCCACGGCGGGACTGATTGTCGCGATCGTCGCGCTCAGCGCATACGAACGCGCCAATCTGTCAGCGCGCCGGGGTGGCGGCGGCCGCGAGCAGCTCGTCGAGGGCGCGCGTGCCTTCCGTGCCGAGGTCGAGCGTGAAGTCATTGACGTAGAGCTCGATGTGCTGGCGGCAGACGTCGGCTGACATCTCCTGTGCATGCTCGGCCACGAAGGATGCGCTGGCGGCGGGGTGGTCGAAGGCGTGCTGGACCGAGGCTCGCAGGGCTCGAGACGCGAGCTCGCGCAGCTCCTCGGCGACGTCGACGCGCGCGCAGATGGTCGCGAGCGGAGTCGGCATGCCGGTGCGCTGCTCCCACCAGGCGCCCATGTCCGCGACGCGCAGCAGGCCGTGGTCGGCGTAGGTGAAGCGGCTCTCGTGGATCACGAGCCCGGCGCGCACGTCGCCCCGCTCGACCGCGCCGAGGATGTCGTCGTAGCGCAGCTCGACGGTCTCGCCGAGCGCGTCGGCGGCAGCGAGCCGCAGCAGCAGGAAGGCCGTGGTGTCACGACCGGGGATCGCGATGGGTCCCGCGGCTGCCTGCTCGAGCGTCAGCTCCTCGCGTGCCACGACGAGCGGGCCGACGCCACGGCCGAGCGCGGCACCTGCACGCAGCGGCACGTAGGTGTCGCGCAGCTGGGCGAGTGCGCCGATCGACAGCTTGGTCAGCTCGAGCTCGCCGTCGTGGGCGCGGCGGTTGAGCTCCTCGATGTCGGCCATCACGGGCTCGACGCGGAGCGGCTCGTCGACGAGCCCATGCACGAGCGCATGGAAGGCGAACGTGTCGTTCGGGCATGGGGAGAAGCCGAAGCTGAGCGTGTCGAGCGGCGTCATTGCCGTGATGCTATCGCCGCAGTGCCGCGACGACGGCGGGCACGGCCTGCTCGAGCGCCGCGAGTGCGAGGTCGAAGCGCCACAGCGCGCGGTCGTCCTCCTCGATCTCATTGGAGACGGTGCGCAGCTCGACTGCCGGAATGCCTGCGAGCGTGGCTGCGTGGAGTACGGCGAAGCCCTCCATCGCCTCGACGTCGCAGGAGTCGGTGCCACCCACGTCGGCGCTCGTGCCGATCGTGCGCAGCGCAGCATCCGGGAGCGCCGTGCGCACGACGCCGAGCAGGACCGGATCCGGGTCGAGCTCACGCACGACCAGGTCGGACCGCGAGTCGCAGTAGACCGAGTGCTCGCCGACTACGACTGAGCCGATGGGCAGGGCCGCTGCGCGGCGGACGCCGGCGATGCCCACATGCAGGACGGCACCCGGGCGCGGTTCGATCGCGAGGCGCGCGGCGGTCATGGCCGCGGCGTCGATGGGTCCCACGCCGCAGGCGAGGGTCTCGACGTCCGCAAGCGCATCGGCGCCACGCAGCTCAGGTTCGGTGGCAGCGACGATGAGCAGCAGCATGGGGCGAGCCTAGCTCACCCGAAGAGCGTCGGATCCGACGGATA
>JAOPYU010000196.1 GCA_025964455.1 Thermoleophilia bacterium
CAGCGCCTCGCGGAGTGCGCCGACTCCCATCCACACGAGCCATCCCGCGCCGATCAGCTTCACGCTCGAGAAGGCCACGTCGCTGTTGCGCAGGATCACCGAGAGGCCGGCCACGCAGAGCACGACGTGCACGGCGAGGCCCGAGAAGATGCCGCCGAGGGTCGGCCACGCAGCGCGGAAGCCGTGCGCGAGCACATGGCGCATCACGAGGGCCATGTCAGCACCCGGCGTGATGGCGAGCACCACGACGATGCCCAGGAATGTCGCGGATTCGGCGAGCACGGGAGGGCACCGTAGCACCTACCGGATCCTGACCTAGTCCTCGTCTAACCACAGCAACCGGCAGTCGGCTCCGCGCGATCGAGGCCCCCGGACCGTCGTCGGGGTACGGCTTCGGAAAGGGGAGTCACACGAACATGCGATCGATCCTGGTCATCGGAGGCGGAATTGCCGGTACGGAGGGCGCACTCACGCTTGCGCGAGGGCTGCCCCACGACCGCGTCACGCTGCTCACCCACACCGACGTTCTTCACCTGACGCCGGACCTGCTCTACGTCCCGGCCGGCATCTCGCCCTCGCGGATCGAGCTGCCGATCCGCGCGCTCGTCGCCGAGGGGCACGTCGACGTCGCCTTCGGCG
The DNA here is from genome assembly GCA_025964455.1 of Thermoleophilia bacterium. The sequence goes on from JAOPYU010000196.1 coordinate 640, forward strand.
AGGTGGAGCACGTCGACCTGGAGTGCGGCATCGCGGTCGCCGACACCGGCGAGTACCCGTTCGACGTGCTGGTGGCCGCGCCGGGCGCTGCGCCGGACGCGACCGACGGGCTGCAGATGCAGACGCTCGCCGGCGCGAATCTCGTGCGCGACCGGATCGACGACCTGTTCGTCGCCGCGCTCGAGCGCGACGCGCGCGGCAGCATCGTGATCCGCGCCGCCGCGGACGACACCTGGTCGCCGCCCGCCTACGAACTCGCGATGCTGATCGCCACGCATCGCCGCATGGCGGGCCTGGAGCGTCTCGTCTCGATCACGATCGTGACGGCGGAATTGGGTCCGTTCCAGTGGTTCGAGCCGCGCGTGGCCGACATCGTCACCGAGCATCTCGCCGCGCTCGGGATCGAGCTCGCGACCGGCGTACCCGAATCCCGGTTCGACGACGTGCGGGGCGATGTGGTCATCGATTTCGGTCGGCTCGCTGCGCGTCATGTGCCCGGGCTCCCGGGGCGCGACGAGCACGGGTGGTATCGCACCGACGTGCACGGGCGTGTCCATCCCAAGGGGTTCGTGTTGGGCGATGCCGCCTGTCACGGCTACAAGTCCGCGTTCGCGGTGGCGTGGCAGGCTCGCCGCATGCTGGTGGAACTGGGTGGCTCGCTCGACGTGCTCGGCCATGAGGTGGACGGTGTTCCGATCGACGCCGTGGAGCATCACGTCGAGCTCGGGACGCGGACCCTGCGGATCCGCCTGCCGGTGGCTGCCAACCTCCAGGATCCGTGGCTCGGCCACGCATCAGAGGTGATCGTCGACGACCGTCCGCCGCGCCGGCTGGCAGGCCTGCTGCTCGGAGAGATCATCCAGCAGGTCGGCGGGCATGGTGCAGCCGAGGCGCACCGGGCGCTGGTCACTCGACCGGGGTCGCAGCTCCGTCAGGCAGCCCCAGCTTCGTTCGCATCGTCCCACTGGCAGTGACCTTCGCGCCCTTGGCCGGCGACACCACGTGACATGCGAACGACATCCGGTAGGTGTCCGCCGCCGGCGCGGCGAACGAACGCTCGATGCGCACGGTGTCACTCGCGCCCGTGCGGGACAGCACGACCGTCTCGTACGGCGTCCCCAGGCTCCAGCCCGCGTCGCCGTCACGGCGGTAGCGGATGCCGCACACCGCCTGCGCGGAGCGGGCCTTGCCGATCGCCTTGGCGACGAGCGTCGCCGAGCCCGACATGCGCACCGTCTCACCGGCGTCCACCTCCACCACCGTGCCAGCAAGGCGCGTGGACGAACGGTCCGGCACGGTGCCGCCGGGGATCGTCGCGAGCGTGCGGCTCGTGGTGGTCGCCGTCACGGCGCGCTGCGTCCCGACGCCCGCGAGCTGCGCGATCGCGGAGACGATCCCCATGAGCAGCACGAGTACCACTGCCTGTCGGCGATGCGACCCCATCATGCGATTACCTCGGTCCGAACGGTCGACGTCGTCGATTCATGCCCGGCCGCATCGCGGACCTGGACGTACACGACCTTGAATCCGCGTCCCGCGCTCAGCGTGTGCTCGACGGTCGGCGCGAAGGCCTTCCACGCACCCCACGTGCCATCCTCGTTGGCGAGGCGCACCTGCGTCACCGCGACGTCGTCCGCCGCGGTGAGGCGCAGGGTGATGAGCTGGGTGTTGGTCGTCGCGGGCAGCTCCACGCGCGTCAGCGTCGGATCCGCCGCATCGACGGGGCCCGCCACGGTCCGCACGTAGCTCGTGCGCGCCGTGAGCGAGATCGATTCATTGCCGGCGGCATCGCGGACCTGGGCGTAGACGAGCTTGCCGCCGTAGCCGTCGGTCAGGGTCCAGGCAGCGGGGGTCGCCCACGCCTGCCACGCCGTCCAGGTGCCGTCCTCATTGGCGAAGCGCACCTGCGCGACTCCCACGTTGTCAGCCGCCACGAGCGTCGCCTGGATGGCGCGCGTGGTGGTCTCTGCGGGCAGTGTCAGTGACGTCAGCTGGGGGGCGATCGCGTCGGGGACGCCGCCTCCGCCGCCGCCGCCTCCGGGGGGCGCGTCGAGCTGGTAGCTGCTGGCCGACGACAGCGCGGCCGATTCACGCCCTGCCGCGTCGCGCACCTGCACGTACACGCGCTTGGGGCCGACGTTGGCGGAGAGCACCCACGGCACGGTCGCGGCATAGGGCCGCCATGCGCCCCAGGTCCCGTCCTCGTTGGCGAGGCGCACCTGCGTCACGCCGGTGTCGTCGGTCGCATCGACGAGCACGTTGATCTCACGCGTGGCGCTCAGCGCCGGCACCCCGATCCGGGTCAGGATCGGGTCGGCGAGGTCGCCGGCTGGTGGCGGCGGATCGTTCGCGGCGCGGTAGCCGGTCGTGCGGTAGACCGCGGCGCTCTCGTTGCCGCCCATGTCACGAACGCGGACGTACACGCCCTTGACGCCGAAGCCGGCAGTCAGCGGATACGCGACGGGGGTGACGAACGGCTGCCACGGGCCCCAGACACCGTCCTCATGGGCGAGCTGCATCTCCGCGACTCCGCGATCGTCCGTCGCGGTGATCGCGACGTTGACCGACTGCGTGGTGGTGGTCGCCGGAAGCACGACGTCGAGCAGCCGCGGCGCCTGCACGTCCGGTGTCGGCAGCGGCTCGAGCGCGGGCAGCGGCGTCGCAGGAACTCGCACGACCCGCGGCGTGAACACGCGATCCCACTGGTAGGCGCGGATCCGCCCCGCCCAGTCGGAGGAGACGTAGTGGTTGCGTACGGCCTGGTCGTCCCAGCGGGCGACCGAGCGGAGGAAGGCGTCCTTCGCCGGATCCACGTCGGTGTGGTACATCTGGATGCGCCCGCACGTCGTGCTCGTGGCGTACAGGTTGTCCCAGAAGTCCAGCGTCAGCGAGTAGTTGCTGTGCACCGCGCCCGGGGCCTCGCAGGTCGGGAAGGCGCTCGTGCCCGTCCTGCCCTGCGCGCTGATGATGCGCGAGAAGCGGTAGGTGCCGCCCGGGTTGAAGTCGTAGCGCGTGATCCGCGATGCGTTGTAGCCCGCAGTGCCGTAGATGCAGTTGGTGCCGCAGTTCTCCCCGACGAACACGCGGCGTCCGTCGCGCGAGACGGCGATGTCCTGGTTGGTGACCCAGTTGCCGGGCTCCTTGCCCCAGTCACCGAACGCCGTGATGAACGTGCCGGCCGGGCTGAACTTGGCGATCGAGCGCTGCCCATCCACCGTGAGCGAGCCGTTGGAGACGTAGATGTCGCCGCGCCCGTCGGTGGCGATGAACGCACCGAAGGTCGCGCTCTTGACGTTCCAGACCGACAGCTGCGCGAGCTGCCACGTCGCGTCGAGGGCGTAGGTCCCGAGCGCGGCGTTCCGGTTGAGCCGGCGCACGGGGTTGCCGCCCTGGGAGACGTAGAGGTAGGTGCCGTCGGGTGACGGCGCGAGATCGCCGGCGCCCACGCCCGCGGGCATGGCGATGTCGGCCAGGCGGGTTCCCGCCTTGTCCCACCGGGCGATCTTGCCGTTGCACCAGGTGTAGAAGACGCCGTTGTTGTCGGTCTGTCCCAGGTAGCCACAGCCCGCCGTGGCGGCAGCCACCGTGTAGTCCGCATCGGTGACGAGGGCCGCGTTCGCCCCGGGCACGCCCAGCAGCAGGGCGGTTGCGGCGAGGACGAGCGCCAGGAGCGCACGACGACCGGAGTGCAGGAGTCGATGCATGGGAGCGACATCGGCGCGGAGTGGGGCGCTGCTTGAGCCGGGCCAGAGCAAGCAACAACAAGTACAGCCACCTTGGCTGCGAGGCGGTCCCCTCCCACGCACCCGCAGCGGCGACTGTGCAATTCCGATCGAGGGGCTATCGCTTGTGCACACATCGAGGGATGGGGACGCGCGTCCCTCGTCGACTGTGCCGTTCCGATCGAGGGGGTATCGAAATTGCACGGTTGTCGGTTTTGGGGAGGCGCCCGTCCGGTACGGTCCCTCCCATGCAGCCCGACACGCTCCTCACCCCCGATGGCAAGCAGGCACTCCAGGACGAGCTGGACCAGCTCCTGGCGAAGCGCCCGGCCATGGCGGCCAAGATCAAGTCCGCCCGCGAGCTCGGCGACCTCAAGGAGAACGCCGAGTACCACGCCGCGAAGGACGAGCAGGCGTTCCTCGAGACGCGCATCCAGGTCATCGAGCGCCAGCTGCGCTCTGCCAAGGTGGTCGACCCCACCGGCAGCGATGTCGTGACCGTCGGCTCGAAGGTCGTCGTCAAGGACCTCGACCTCGACGCGGAGGAGACGTGGACCATCACCGGCGTCTCCGAGGCCGACCCGATGGAGAACAAGGTCTCCTACGAATCGCCGATCGGATCCGCCCTCGTGGATGCGGCGGTCGGCGACACCGTCGAGGTCCAGCTCCCGCGCGGCGCGATGCGCCTGCAGGTCGTCAGCATCGGCTGACGATCAGCGCAGCGTCGCGAAGGTGGCGATCGGCGAGAACGCGCTGGCGTTGCCGGCATCGTCGAACGAACGCACCCGGACCTGCACTCGATCTCCGGCCCGCAGGCCGACGATGCGTGAGGCGCGCGGGAAGGCCGACGTGAAGTCGACCGTCACGAACCCGCCGCGTCCGACGACCCGTCGCTGCACCTGGTACCCGTCGATGCCCGACTGGCGGTCGGCGCTCACCGACCAGCGCACGAGCAGTGACCTGGCAGTGCGCGATGCGAGCCCCACGGTGCGCACGCGGGTGGGCGGCGTGATGTCGGGCCGCGGTCCAGCCTTGAGCGTGGCCTGCGGGCCGTTGGAGCCGCCGGCATCGAGCGGTCGAACGTCCCAGACGTAGGCGTTCGCGCGTCGCGTCGCGATGGCCGGGGCCGTGAAGCTGGTCGCGGTGGTGATGCCGACGAGGGTCTCGGCGAGCTCGCCCTCCACACGCGTCTGGCGCCAGACGGCGTAGCGCTCGGCGGGCGTGCCATCCGGGGCGGCGTCCCATGCGAGCGAGACGTGCGTGTAGTCGCCGCCGGCGCGGCGCAGGTTGGCCACCCCGAGCGTGCCGGCCGGGCCGCCGGTTGCGGCGCCACCATCGGTGGCACCGGGGAGCGAGTTGACCCAGGTGCGAAGTGCATCGATGCGCGTGTAGGCGCCGAACTGGCGCTCGGCGCATCCCTCGCCCCAGGAGGTGATGCCGGCGAGTCGGTAGCTGCCGGCGCCCGCGTCGACGAGCAGCGGTCCGCCGCTGTCGCCCTGGCACGAGTCGGAGCCGAGCGTGCGGCCGCTCTGCAGCGTGCCGGCGCACAGGTTGGTGGCGCGCTCGAAGGCCGTGCCGTAGCCGCCGCCGACGGTGGCGCCGCAGGTGGCATCGGAGCGCAGCGGGATGGTCGTCTGGCGCAGCGAGCTCGGGAATTTGGTGTCCGGATCGCGCTCGTCGCGCGGGTCGGTGTCGCCCCAGCCCGCGACGAAGGCGTTCACGCCGCCTGCTCCGCCGCCCCAGAGCGCCGTCTCGCCCGGCTGCACGATCCCGATCGTCGAGGCGCCCGCCACCGGGGCTGCCAGCCGCAGGATCGCGACGTCGCTGCGGAACCCGTCGCCGGCGTTCTCGGCGAAGTCGGGGTGGATGAACACGTCCGAGACGCGACGCGCGCCGGTCTCGCCGGTGCCGAGGCTGACGCGGTTGAGCGTGCGGGACCTGGCGACGACCCGGATGCCGGCGGCTGCGCTGACGACGCCGTCGTCGAAGGTGAGGCAGTGCGCGGCGGTCAGCACGTGCTGGTCGTCGATGAGCGACCCGCCGCAGAACTGGCCCTCGTACTGGGAGTCTGCGTCGGCGCCGACGATGGCGACGATGAACGGCCAGCGGGCGGCGTAGTCGCCGTCGCTCACCTCCGTGCCATTCACGATCGCCGGGGTCTCCGGAGCCGGCGCCTGGGAGGAGGCGGTCGCCGTGGCGAGCGTGAGCGCAGCGACAGCGGCGGCGAGCACGGCTGCGGTGCGGCGGACGAGACGGGACATGCGGAGCTCCTCGGAGGATGGACCGCGCATCCCCGCACGCGGTACCGGGTGAATATAGCGACCGTTCGCAGCCGCCAATCGATCCGCCGCTCGAAACGTCATCGAGCCGCCAGCGCGGCGTCGATGCGCACGTCGCCGCGGGGCACGGCATCGAGGCGGAAGTGGGGGACGAGGTCGCCGATGGTCACCGGCGCCGACGCGTCCTCGAACTGGCCGATCCCAAGCGTCGTGGCGAGCCATCCGAGCACCTGCTCCGGGGGCGTTCCGGCAGCCGCGAGCGCGGTGAGGCTTGCGGCGCCGTGACGCTTCGCGAGGCGATCGCCATCGGCGCCAACCACGAGCGACAGGTGCGCGAATCGCGGCTCGCGCTCCCCCAGTGCGCGCGCGACCCACAGCTGTCGTGGCGTGGTCGGCGCGAGGTCCGCGCCGCGGATCACCTCGTCGACGGCGAGATCGGCCTCGTCGAGCGGGCTCGCGAGGTTGTAGGCGGGTACGCCGTCGCGCCTACGCACGATGAAGTCGTCGACGTCGGCGCCGGTGCGACCGAGCAGCAGGTCGTCGAACTCGATCTGCGCGCCCTCGGCTCGTGCTCGGAGGCAGTGCGGCTCCCCGGCGGCGACGCGACGCGCGGCGTCGCTCGGTGCGAACTGGGCGCACGTGCCCGGATAGGGCGCCTCGGGCCCAGCGCCATGTGGGGCGGTGGCCGCGGCGAGCACGTCCGCCCTGCTGCAGAAGCACGGATACGCGAGGTCGTCCCGGACGAGCGCGACGATCGCCGCGCCGTAGCGCTCGAGGCGGTCCGACTGGCGCGCCGGCGCGCCGTCCCAGTCGATGCCGAGTCGCTGCAGGTCCCCGAGCTGGCGCGCCTCGTGCTCGGGTCGTGAGCGGTCGGGGTCGAGGTCGTCGATGCGCAGCAGGAATCGCCCGCCGGCGGCGCGCGCGGTCAGCCACGCCACGAGCGCGGTCCGCAGGTTGCCCAGGTGCAGCTCGCCCGTGGGGCTCGGGGCGAAGCGGCCGTCATGTCCTCGGTCGGGTGACATGCGTCCATCCTGCCCGACCGCGGCTCGTCTCACCTGCGCGGTGGCGTGGGCCCGTCGCGGCCATGGACTGGCCCGAAGCGTGCAACATCCCTGCTCACGCAGCCGATGGACTGGCGATGCAGCTCTCCTGGTCATCGATCTCGGCTGGCGCAACGGCGGCCGCCGTCTCGCTCGGCTCGTCCGTGCAGGCCCTCGGCGCGACCGCGGCGGCATCGGTGCACGCGCTCCCCACGGTCGTCGGTGGCGGCGTGCAGGCGATGTCCCAGGGCGCGACCGCCGCGGCTTCCGCGCTGCCGGCCTCGATGCCCCAGGCCGTGCAGGCCGGAGCCACCGGATCCGCGCAGCTCGCCTCGGACCTCGCGGTCGTCGAGAAGCCCGCCAAGGCGATCGCCGCGGGCCTGCCGCGCAGCACGGTGCTGCTGCGCACCGCATCGTTCCTCTCCAAGGCACTGCCGCTCGTGGCGATCGGCGCGAGCACGCTCTCCGGGGCGCGCATCGTGCACGACCAGGGCCCGGACGCGCTCCTGAACACCAAGCAGGGGCGCGGCGCAGTGCTCGGCGCGATGGGCGGCGTACTGCTGCTCGTCCCGCACCCGGCGGGCCAGCTGGCGGCAGCCGGCGTGCTCGGCGTCACCGCCGCCAACCACTTCGACGGGCTGCGTCGCTTCGACCAGCCCGCCACCTGACCGGGCGCTGGCTCAGCGCTCGTCGAACGCGGCGTCGATCGACAGCGCGTCCATGGCGTCCGTGAGGTGCGCCGGGCGCG
>JAOPYU010000221.1 GCA_025964455.1 Thermoleophilia bacterium
ACTGACGATCACCACCAACGAGACCGAGGCGGAACTCGTCTGTGGGCTCCTGCGCGCCTCCGACATCGTGTGCATGCATCGGATCACCGACATCGCATTCGGTTCCGGTGGCGAGCTCGCGAGCTCCGGGCTCGGGCCGCGCGAGGTGCTCGTGCGCCCACATGACCTGACGCGCGCGCAGGCCGTGGTCGCCGAGGCGATCGAGGGAGCCGCGGAATGACCGCTGCTCCTGCGGTGCCCGCGGTCCGTGTTCCCGAGCGCGTCGGCGACGAGCTCGCGCGGCTGATCCGGTCCCGCTTCGCCCTCGTGTACGTCGACTCGAGCGAAGAGGCCCGTGCCGAAGGGCTCATCCGCGGCGCGACGCACGCGTGCGGACGCACGCTCTGGACCTGGTCGATCTCCGACGGTCTCGTCGAGGGTCCGAGCGGCACACCGGATCCCGCGACCAGCGACCCGGAACAGGCACTGCGCCGCATCGCAGATTCGAGCGACCACGACGTGTACGTGATGCGCGACCTCGCGCGGCACGTGGAGCAGCACCCCGCCACCGAACGGCTCCTGCGCGACATCGCCCGCGACACCGAGGCGACGATCGTGTTGCTGGGCCCGCACGGCCCGATTCCGGCCGCGCTCCAGACGAGCGCCGCCCTCGTCGACCTGCCACGACCGGATCATGCGCTCATCGAGGCGCACGTGCGATCACACGTCGCTCGAGCCGGACGCCAGCACGGGGTCCGACAGACGCTCGACGACGCCGGCATGGCCGTGCTGGCGGGATCGCTGCGCGGCCTGACGCTCGAGCAGGTCGATCAGGTCCTGCTCCACATCCTCCACGACGACGGCATCCTCGACGCCGCCGACCTCGAACGGGCACTGCACGAGAAGGGCCGCCTCCTGGCGAGCACCGGCGTGCTCGCCCTGGAATCGCCCGTGCACGGGCTCGAGTGGGTCGCGGGCTTCCCCAACCTCAAGCAGTGGATCGCCCAGCGCGGCGCGGCGTTCGGTCCCGGCGCCGCGCAGTTCGGCCTGCCCGCCCCCCGTGGCCTGCTCCTGACCGGAGTGCCCGGCTGCGGCAAGAGCTTCGTGGCCAAGGCGATCGCGCGCACCTGGAACATGCCGCTGCTGCGCCTGGACGCCGGCTCGCTCTACGACTCCTTCGTCGGAGCCAGCGAGCGCAACCTGCGCGAGGCGCTCGCGACCGCCGGCGCCCTTGCGCCGAGCATCCTCTGGATCGACGAGATCGAGAAGGGGTTCGGCAGCACCGGGCCGAGCGAATCGGACGGCGGCCTCGGCTACCGGCTGCTCGGCACGCTCGCCACGTGGATGCAGGAGCGCCCGCACCCGGTCTTCCTGCTCGCCACCAGCAACGACATCACGAAGCTGCCGCCCGAGCTGACACGCCAGGGCAGGTTCGACGAGACGTTCTTCGTCGACCTGCCGGACGAGCTCTCGCGGGAGCACCTGTTCCGACTCCAGCTCGCCCGCGCCGGTCGCGATCACGCCCGCTTCGACTGTCCATCGCTCGCCGCCGCATCGGACGGGTTCTCCGGCTCCGAGGTCGAGCAGTCGATCACCAACGCGCTCTACGCGGCCTTCGCCGCCGGACGCGACGTGGTGACCGAGGACATCGCACGCGAACTCGCCGCCACGCGACCACTCAGCGTCGTGAGCCCCGAGGTGGTCGACCGGATCCGCCGCTGGGGCGCCTCGCACGCTCGCCCCGCCTGAGCCTCCGTGCAACAGCTGCACGCGTCCTGCCGATCTACCGGTAGGGACGTCGCTGCGTGGGACCGCAGTGACCTTTGGGACATTCGAGGTTGGGAACCCCGATGACTGGTGCTGTTGGAGGACCGGCTGCGGCCGCGCTCGCCGCTGCCATGACGCCTGCCGTCACGCCTGCTGCCGCCGTGGTGGCAGACAACGCAGCGAACGTGGCGCCGGTCGTGGTGGCAGCCGCGAAGAGTGGCATGAGCGGCACGGGCTGGTTCGGCCTGAGCGCCGGCGCCGCCGGCATCGCGATCACGCTGCTCGATGCGTGGAAGGACTCGGTCGGTTCGCAGAAGGGCATCACGGCCGGATCGGTCGTCAACCCCGCGACCGTCGCCATTGGCGGCGGCGCGGTGCTGCTGACGATCGGCGAGAAGACCGGCGCCACCAGCGCCATCATGCGCAACGGCCTGCGCAGCGCCGGCATCGCGCTCGTGCTCGGCGGGCTCGCCGGAGCGATCGCAGGTGCGATGAAGACGTTCGGCAACCCGCTCGAGGCTGACACGGAGGCCGGCTCCTCGAGCCAGTCGCAGGCACCGGTGCGCTTCGGCGCGGCGCTCCCGCCCGCCCCGCAGAACCTCGAGGGCGTGGAGGTCGCATCTGCTGACGTCATCGGCGAAGGCCGCAAGCTCGCACGCGTGCCGGTCTACGTTGACCCCGCCACCGCCCGCCAGCTGCCCGTCGGCATCACGCTCGGCGAAGCCATCGGCCAGGCCCGTGCCGCCACGCAGGCGGACGAGCTGGATCGCTCCCACGCCGTCATCCAGACCGTGGACGGCGCCTACTGGATCATGCGCCTGTCGGGCCAGCTCGACCAGGTCGACGGCCGCAACTTCGCCGAGGGCACCAAGTACGACGACCGCTACGACCCGCAAATCGGTCGCCGACAGCAGGCCGTGCAGGCGATCGCGGGTGTCGAGAGCCACTACGTCTTCCCGCAGTCGACGGAGGCGACGGCCCCGGTGCAGTACACCGGTGACATCCCGTGGGTGACACCGGAGCTGCCCAAGGCCACCACCAAGCCGGTCACGCCAGCTGCGCCGACCACCCCCGCGACGCCGGCGACCCCGGCAGCTGCGACGACCACCACCCCCGGGAGCTGACCACCATGAACTTCGCCATCACCGCACCCAGGCTCGTGCAGGTCGGCCTCGGCGGCGCCGCCCTCTACGGCGGATACCGGGTCGCCTCCACGATGATCCGCTCCGCCTATCGCGAGGACCTGCTCGGGGATCCGACGCGCGTCGTCGAGATCGACGGGAAGACGATGATCTACCAGACCCGCGAGGCGCAGGGCGGCAAGCTCACGAACTTCACGATGGGTGCCGGCGCGGCCGCGGCGTTCGCGGGCGGCGCGCTGCTGCTTGGCAACGCCCCGGCAGCAGCGGGTCTCAAGTCGATGCTCCGTACGGGCGGTGGGGCAGCCCTGTTCGCGCTGGGGCTCGGCGCGATCGCCGGCGCGACCGCGATGTCGGCGCAGTACTCCGGGGCCGATTTCGAGCCGGTGCGCTAGGCACCACCATCTCGGCGCCGCGGCGCCGGTCGCTATGCTTGCAACGGGCGTCCGTGTCGCACGGGCGCCCGTTTTTCCGCGCGTAGCTCAGCTGGATAGAGCAGTCGGTTTCTACCCGACCGGTCGGGGGTTCGAATCCCTCCGCGCGGACCTCTCGAGCCCGCCGGCGCGGCGGCCATCCCGTGGCCGTTCCTGCAACGTCCGGCCCGACCCGCGCGAAGTACCGGTGCAGCTCCCCGAGCGGGAAACGGCCACCACGTGGCCGCCGGGGACGCCGTCGCTTCCGACCACACGCAGGTGTATCGAAGCGGCGCGGAGGAACCCATAGTGGACGAGGTGCGTTGATGCAGGTGCGATCCGTGAGCTGGCCGACCCGTGGCGACCGAGCGACGTTCCAGCGTCGTCGATTCGCCATGCTCGGCGCCGGGAGCGCCGTGCTCGCCCTGGCCCTGGGCGCCGCATGGCTCGCCAACCCCGAGCTGCTCCGCCCGCTGCTGCCGCTCGCCGCATCGGCCATGCTGCTGCTGTTCATGTGGACCCACGCCGCCGCGCGCACGATGGCGCGGCGAGCCGAGCTGGAGCAGTCCTTCGCGGGCCTCGCCGTCGTGCACCTGGGCGAGCGCTACCAGGTCGCCGACGAGCGCTGCCTGCTCGGCGAGTTCACCACCCGGCGCCACGCCGCCCGAGCCGCGATCGACCGTGGCGACTGGGCGCTGATCGTCCAGGCGTGGGATCGGTACTACCTGCTCGCGGCCACCCCGGCAGCGCGCCTGACGCGCGATGCAGCCGCACCCGCGCCGGTGTCGTTCCGCTCGCGCGCAGTCGCCGACGTCGTCCCGGCGATCCGCGACGCGGCCATCGCCTAGCTCGAGAGCCTGCTACTCGGGCGTCACCTGCAGGTCGCGCACGACCCGCAGTCGCTCGGCGCGCACCGTCTCGGCATCGCCGCTCGCGGCCGCGTCGAGGCACTCCTCGATCGACGGAGCCAGCGTGCGGGGGTTGAACGGCTTGGTGATGTACTGCAGGGCGCCGGTGTTGAGACCCCGCTCGTGGTCGCGCAGGTCGGCCCGTGCGGTCAGGAAGATGATCGGGATGCCGCTCATGTCGTCGTCGTTGAGGAGTTCCTCCGCGACTTCCCAGCCATCCTTGTAGGGCATCATCACGTCGAGCAGGATGATGTCCGGGTGCTGGGCACGCGCGACCTCGAGCGTCTGGCGCCCGTCGGAGGCCTCGATGACCTGGAACCCCTCCGCCTCGAGGTTGACGCGCACGAGCAGGCGGATTGGCGTCTCGTCGTCAGCGACCAGCACCGTGGTGGTCGTTCGATCCCGCTGGCTCATCGTGCTCCGTTCGAATCGCCCGCGGCCGCGGGCAGCTCCACGGTGAAGGTACTACCCTCACCGAGCGTCGAGGATACCCAGATCCGTCCGCCCATCGCATCCACGAGTCCCTTGGATATGTACAGGCCCAGTCCGGAGCCGGAAATCCCGTTCGCGCCGGGCGAGACGTAGAACTTCGTGAACAGCTGCTTCTGCTCAGCCGGGGAGATACCCGCCCCGCTGTCCTGCACGCCGATGCGCACGTTGCCGCCGTCGGAGCCCACGTCGACCCGGATCTCGCCGCCCTCGGGCGTGAACCGCGCGGCGTTGTCGACGAGGTTGGCGAGGACCGTCTCGAGCTTGCCGGCGTCAGCGCGGACCGACAGCCCGTCCTCGCCGTGGATCGTGATGTGGCGTCGTGCACCGCGATCGCGGGCGCGGTCGACCGCGTCACGCAGGATCCCGGTGACCTCCACATCCGCCACGTGCACCTCGACGCTGCCGGCATCGATGCTCGAGACCTCGAGCAGGTCGTCGACGATGCCGGTGAGGCGCTCGGTCTCGGTCGCGATGTACTCCAGGAACACACGCCGATCGGCGTCGGGGAATTCGAGGTCGTCGCGCAGCAACGTGCTGGCGAATCCGTAGATCGAGGTGAGGGGCGTGCGCAGCACGTAGGAGACCGTCGAGACGAAGTCGCTCTTGAGCCGGTCGAGCGTGTAGGTCGCGGAGACGTCGCGGAATGCGTGGATCCAGCCGCCGGGCTCGTCGCCGGCGCCCTTGAGGCGCGACGAGGTGAACGACAGGAACATCGGTGCGCCGCTCGGGCGCGCCTCGACGACCGACTGGCCCTCCTCCACGACCGTGTCGGTCGCGAGGCCGAACACGTCGCGCCACTGGCGTCCGAGCGCGGGCTCCTCCTCGATGCCCGTGAGCTCGGTGGCAGCGCGGTTCCAGATCGTGATGCGGCCCGTCGGATCGGTCGCGACGATGCCTTCGCCGATCGACTCGAGCAGGATCTGCAGTCGTTCGCGCTCCCGGCGGATGTTGTCGTAGAGCTCCGCATTGCGGATCGCGATGGCCGCGCTCGACGCGAAGCTCTCGAGCGATGCGATCTCCGCGCCCGACCACGTGCGGTGGCGACGCGAGTAAGCGCTCAGCACGCCGATCAGGTGCCCGCGCGGATGGCGCAGCGGCACGCCCAGGAATCCCTCGTATCGCTCGCCTGCGTTGGACTGCGCGGCGCCCTCGCTGGCGTGCTCCTCGACGCTGACGCTGCGACGCGACCGCGCGACTTCCTCGACGAGGCCCCCGATCGGCGACGCGAGCAGCGCTGCCACGAGCGACTCGTCCCGGCCAGCCGCCGAGTGCACGCGCAGCTCGGCCATGTTGATCCCGGGCGAGCCGTTGCTCGGCGCGGCGACAGTGGCCGCCCCCGGGGGCTCCCGGTCGATCGCTGCCGCGCGGGCTGCCGTCTCGCCGGCGATGGCGAGGGAGCAGGCATCCACCTCGAGCAGGACCGCCGACTGGTCGACGATGCGGTCGAGCACCGTCTGCGCCTTGAGCGTCTCGGCGATGAGCGCACTGACGTCTGCGAGGACCTCGCTGAGCCGGCGGGTGCGGCGTTCGTTCTCGAACAGGCCCGCCCGCTCGAGCGCCGCGGTCGCGGCCGTGGCGAGGTTGTTCGCCACGACGAGCTCCTCGTCGCCGAAGCGCACCGTCGAACGGAAGCAGACGACGACCGTAGCCGAATGCCGCCCGTGGACCTGCACCGGGACTGCCAGCTGGCTCGAGATCCCGGCCGAACCCATGAGCGCACGCCAGCGCGGGCCGAGTCGCTCGTCGTTGACGATCGCGCGGCTCGTGACCACCCGGCGCAGCTCCATCGCCAGGGTCGCGGTGGATTCGTCGAACGAGCTCGGCTCGCGCAGGCCGCGCACGACGTCCTCGGGCGCGAGCCACGAGCCCTCGACGTGCAGCTCCTCGTCGCTGCCATCGCCGCCGACGACCATCGCCCAGTCGCCGTCGAGGACCTCGGTCGCCGCCTGCGCGAGCGCGGCGAGCGTCGCGGGTCGCGACAGGCTCGCCGAGAGCACCTGGCTGATGCGGTAGAAACCCGCCTGGATCCGCGCCTGGCGCGAGTGGTTGGAGTAGGCCTCGGCGTTGTGCAGGGCCAGCGAGGCGAGGTCGGCGAACGCCTCGAGCAGGGACTGGTCGCGTTCGCCGAACACACGGAGCGAGTCGCGGTCCGCGACGCTGATGACGCCGCGCAGGTCGCCCTGCCAGCGCACCGGTACCGCCATGGCGCGACGCACGCCGCGGAACACGGGATGGATGTCGGGACCCAGGTCACGTTCGTAGTCGTTGGTCAGCTGGGAGACGCCGCTCTGCACGACGCGCCCGGCCAGGCCCTTCATGCCGACCTGCTCGCCGACGGCCTGCCGCTCGGCCTCCCCGAATGCGGCCGAGAGCGTGAGCGTGCCGAGCTCCCGGTCGTAGACGTAGAACGCAGCGCTCTCGGAGCGCAGCAGCTTGGAGACCTCGGCGACGATGTGCTCGAGGACGCGGTCGAAGCGCAGGTCG
>JAOPYU010000245.1 GCA_025964455.1 Thermoleophilia bacterium
GAAGGCCTCCACGCTCCAGGGCCCGCCGATCGCCCCGCTCGCCGGCCCCGCCTCGTCGCCCGCCGGCGACCTCCCGCCGCTCGGCACGCCGGACGCGAAGGGTGGCAGCTGGAAGCTGTGGAACGAGGAGACCACGACCCGCCCGATCGTGGATGCGATCGACGGCGCGAAGAGCGTGGTCAACGTCGAGTTCTTCGGATTCAGCGACGGCGGCAAGGGGTCGCACGTCGTCAACGCGCTCGAGCGCGCCGCACGTCGCGGGGTCGAGGTCAACGTGTTCACCGACGCGACGTCGATCCCGGCGCTCCCGCTCGGCTCGTACTTCAAGATGAAGTCGCGCATCGAGGATGCTGGCGGCACTGTCAAGAACAACGTGCGGCTGCCCGTGGTGTACGACCACGACGACACCCCCGGCCTCAAGCACGTCGACCACCGCAAGGTCGTCACCGTCGACGGGAAGACCGCCTTCGTCGGCGGCATCAACTTCATCAAGCTCGAGGACGGCTTCCACGACTCGATGCTGCAGCTGTCCGGCGTCGACGCGGCGCGCCTCGCAGCCGACCAGCTCGATCGCTGGTCGCGTGTCGGCGGTGCGGTCTCGCAGCGTCACCGCGAGGGTGTCACCGCCGCGCTCGCCGGCGCCGCGCTGGTTCCGACCTCGCCCACCGCGATGCGCATCGTCGCCAACGCGCCCGAGCAGGGTCGCTCAGAGCTCACCGACGGCTACCGCGACCTGATCCGCTCGGCCAAGACGCGACTGTGGATCAGCTCGCCCGGCTGGTCGGATCAGGAGCTGATCGAAGAGCTCAACCAGGCCGCCGCCCGCGGCGTGGACGTGCGCCTCGTTGCGCCCGGCAAGCCGCCGCTCGGCATCCCACTCATCAACTGGGTCGGCCAGTCGCACCTGCGCGAGCTCGTCGGGCACGGGGCGAAGGCCATCGAGATCCCCGAGGTCCTGCACCGCAAGGCGCTCATCGCCGACGACGAGGTCATCTTCTCCAGCTTCAACGTGACCGGACGCTCCAAGACGGCGGACCACGAGGTGGGCGTCAGGACGAAGGATCCCGAGTTCGTCGCCGCCATCGCCGGCGTGCTCCAGCGCGACATGGACCGTGGCACGGCGATCACCGCCGAGAGCGGATCGCGCGCGGGCCGCACGATCGGCAACCTGATCGCGCAGCGCTTCAAGATCAGCTACTGAGCACGATCCCGGCCCGGGCGGGTACAGGGTGTGGGTGAGCCAGCCACTGCACCTTGAGACTCCCAACGGACCTGCCCGCGTGCACCTGCACCCAGCGGACGCGACGCCGCGCGCCGCGCTCGTGCTCGGCCATGGAGCCGGTGGGGGAGTCGATGCGCCGGACCTGCTGGCAGTCACCGAGGCGGCGACCGCCAGCGGCATCACGGTCGCCCTCGTGGAACAGCCCTACCGCGTCGCGGGACGCCGACCGCCCGCTCCGGCGCGCCAGCTCGACGAGAACTGGGTGGCGATCATCGCGCAGCTGCGCGCGGGCCCGCTTGCCGACCTGCCCGTGGTCACCGGTGGGCGCTCGATGGGCGCACGCGTCGCGTGCCGCACCGCCGCGCAGGTCGGTGCCATCGGAGTCGCCTGCCTCGCCTTCCCGCTCGTGCCACCGCGCAGGACGGGCAAGCCCGAACCGTCGAGCCGCCTGCCCGAGCTGGATGCGCTCGAGCTGCCGGTCGTCATCATCCAGGGCGTCCGGGACCCGTTCGGGATGCCACCCGCGCGGGACGGGCGCAGCGTCATCGAGGTGGGCGGGGATCACTCGTTGTCGTCGGACGTGGACGCCGTCACGGGCGCGCTGCTCGACTGGATCGAGGACCTGCTCGCGGCTGCGTGAAGACGAGCCGTAACGGCCCGGTTAGGCAGGCGCGGTGGCTGCGGCGTGGCGCCACGGCCGGATGCCGGCGTTGTCCTCGGCGCGGCTGCAGAGCGCCCCGACGAGCGCGTCGATGCTCGGCGTCGCGGCCTCCTCGAGCACGCGGATCCCGGCTGCGCGAGCGGCGGCTGACGTCGTCGGGCCGATCGTGACCGCGGCGGGCATGACCTGGTCGCCGAGCAGGGCGACCGCGTTGCGCACGGTCGACTCGGAGGAGAAGGTGACGACGTCGGCGCCTGCGAGCGCAGCTGCGAGTTCCGGGGTCGCGGCATCCACGACGGTCCGGTAGACGGGAACGAGGCGCGGTCGTGCGCCGAGCTGCTCGAGGCCGTCCAGCAGGCGCTCGTCGCCGACCTCGGCGCGAACGACGGCGACGTCGGTGCCGAAGATCGCGCTCGCGCCGAGTGCATCGAGCAGCCCGAGGCTCGTGCGCTCACCGCGCGGCGGCAGCACGTCCACGACGATGCCGCGGTCCAGGCATGCCTGCGCGGTGCCGGCCCCGACCACCGCGACGCGGCTGGCTCCCAGCGCCCGAGCGTCGAGCCCCCGATCGAAGAGCCGGTCGAAGAACGCATCGGCGCCGGTGCGGCTCGTGAAGACGAGCGTGCTGACGTCCTCGAGCCCGTCGATGAGGGCATCGAGCGGTGCCGGGTCGAGCAGCTCGGTACGGATCGCAGGCACTTCCGCGACGATCGCGCCGAGCTCGGTGAGCCGCTCGACCAGCTCGCTCGACTGGGCGCGCGCACGGGTCACGGCGACGCGCGTGCCGAACAGCGGGCGTTCCTCGAACCACGACAGGTGTTCGCGCAGCTCCACGACCTCGCCGACCACGATGATCGCGGGCGATGCGAGCCCGGCCTCGCGCAGCGCCAGCTCGAGCGAGCCGAGCGTCGCGGTCACGGTGCGCTGCTCGCTCGTGGTGCCGCGTGAGATCACGGCGGCAGGTGTCAGCGGCGACTTGCCTCCGGCGATCAGCCGATCGGCGACGTACCCTGCGCGGCGCAGGCCCATGAGCAGCACGACGGTGCCGTCGCTGCGGGCGAGCCACTCGTAGTCGGGATCGCCCTGGCCGTCACGCCCCGCCGATGCCGTCACGACGGTGACGTGGCGTGACAGGTCGCGGTGGGTGACGGGGATGCCGGCATCCGCGCACGCCGCGAATGCGCTCGTGACGGCGGGCACCACCTCGAACGGGACGCCGGCCGCGCGGCAGTGGATGGCTTCCTCGCCGCCGCGACCGAACAGGTAGGGGTCGCCGCCCTTCACACGCACGACGCTGCGACCGGCCTGGGCCTCGTCGACGAGGCGCTGGTTGATGTCCTCCTGCGCCATGGCGTGGTCGCCGGCGGTCTTGCCCACGTCGATGAGCACGGCGTCGGCGCGGGCCTCGCGCACGAGCTCGCGGGGGATCAGGCGGTCCAGCAGCAGCACGTCGGCGCTGCGCACCAGCTCGAGCGCGCGGCGTGTCACGAGGCCGAAGTCGCCGGGGCCGGCGCCGACCAGGTACACCGTGCCGACTCGTGCTGCGTCGCGACTGCTCATCCCGGGACTCCCAACTGGTTCGCGAGATCCGGAGCGAGCCGAGTGGCCGTCCAGTCCGCTGCATCGTCCACGTCCGCGCCAGCGCTGACTGACATGAGCGTCCCGAGCTCGAGGCCCATCACATCGTGCTCGATGCGGGTGCCGGCGTCGTCGGGCGACGGTGCGAAGAATGCATGCACGCGCAGCGCGTCGAGTTCGACATGGACCCCGACCGGCCGCTCGCAGCCCCCGCCGAGGTGGCGTGCGAGTGCGCGCTCCAGCTGGACGCTGCGGCGGGTCGCCACGTGGTCGATGGCGGCGTAGGCGAAGCCGGTCCGCGCGCAGACGTGCTCGCGCGCCTGGATCACGACTGCGCCCTGGCCGGCCTCGGGCACGAGCTGCGTGACGGGGATGGGTCGCACGGAGCACTCCGCGCCGTCGGTGATGCCAAGCCGGTTGAGGCCCGCCATCGCGAGCACGCAGCCGGCGTCCCCGCGCTCGCGTGCGGTCGCGATACGAGTCTGCACGTTGCCGCGGATCGGCGACGTCGTGAGGTCGGCGCGCAGCGTGCGGATCGACGCGGAGCGGCGAGCACTCCCGGTGGCGAGGTGCACGCCCTGCGGCAGCTCGAGCAGGTCGGCGTCGGCGCCCACGAGTGCATCGCGCGGATCTTCGCGCTCGAGCCATGCCGCGAGCACGAGCCCCGGTGTGTCCTCGAGGGCGAGGTCCTTGCTCGAGTGCACGGCCGCGTCGATGGTGCCGTCGAGGAGCGCGCGTTCGAGGGTGTGGGCGAAGATGCCGCGCTCGCCGATCACGCGCAGGTCGCGCATGTCCACATCGCCGTCGCTGGTCATCTCCACCAGCTCGACGCTCAGGGTCGGGTCCGACGCCTGCAGGGCGGCACGCGCCAGTCGCGCCTGCGCCAGCGCGAGGGGGCTGCGCCGCGTGCCAAGCCGCAGCGCGGGTCGATCCTCGCTCATGGCTGGTCCGCCGAGGCTTCCGCGGCGCGCCGCAGCTGCATCGTCGGGGCGTGCAGCATCCGGTTGACGATGCCGCGCGTCATCTGGTCGATGCGACGGCGATCCTCGGGGGCGAGATGTGTCAGTCGCGCGAGCAGCCGGTCGAGCTCGGCGCGGCGGATCTCCTCGGCGCGCTCGCGCATCTCACGGATCTGCGGGGTCGCGGCCTCGGCGCGCAGCCACGTCAGGAATTCCGCTGCGCCGTCGTGGGCGAGCTGCTCGACGGCGCTCACCTCCTCGCTGCGCACGTGGAGCGTCTCGGCGACGACCCGCTCGAGGTCGTCCAGGTCAAACACGCGCACTCCGGGCACGGTGCCGCACGCTGCGTCGATGTCGCGCGGCACGGCCAGGTCGACGAGCACGAGCGGGCGCCCACCCCGCGCCTGCATGGCGCGCTCGATGCGTTCACGACCGATCACGACGTGGGGCGCGTTCGTGGAGCTCACGACGGCGTCTGCCGCCACGAGCTCGGCGTCGAGCTCCTCGAATCCCACCGCGATGCCGTCGGCGCCGCTCGAGGCGACGACCGCCGCTGCGCGCTCGGGGCTGCGATTTGCCACATCGATCCGCCGCGCTCCCCGCTGCGCGAGGCTGCGGGCCGCCAGCCCGCCCATTTCGCCCGCACCGACGACGACGACACGCGCATCCTCGAGCGATCCGCCTCGATGCCCGGCCACGAGTTCCGCAGCGACCGACCCCACGCTCGCGCGGCCCGCGCCGATGCGCGTCTCGCTCCTCGCCTGCTTGCCGGTCTCCACCGCGCGGCGGAACAGTCGGTCGAGCACCGGGCCACACGTGCCCGCCTCGCGCGCGGTCTCGTGCGCCTGGCGCAGCTGACCCTGGATCTGGGCCTCGCCCGTGACGACGCTCTCGATGCCGCCCGCCACGCGGAACAGGTGCTCGACGGCCGCTGCCTCGGATCGCACCGCGAGCAGCGTGGAGAGCTCCTCGGCCTCGGCGTCAGCCAGGCGCGCGAGCGCCGCGACCGCGACCTGCGTGACGGTCTCGACGTCCTGCGCGACGATGTACAGCTCGCTGCGGTTGCAGGTCGCGAGCGCCGCGACCTCGAGCACGTCGGGGTGCCCGGACAGCTGCGCGCAGAGCTGCTCGCCGCGAGCGCCACTGAGCGCGAATCGCTCACGCGACGCGAGGCTGGCGGTCTGGTGGCTCGCGCCGATGCAGATGATGCCGCGTTCGAACTCAGCCACGGGGATCCGCCTCGCGCGCGCGCCGCTGGCGGCGCAGCTTGGTGCCGATCATCCAGAACCAGGCAACGAGCGCCACGGCGGCGATGCCGTACGCGGCTGCCACGTATTCCCAGCCGTCATGCATGGGCGGCCGCCGAATCGCTCGGGGAGCCGTCGCTGGCATCAAGGCCGGGCCTGACGCCGCCGGGCGCCTCCTCGTCGGCGCACCAACCGCGGCTCGCGCGAAGCTTGCCGGCGACCTCGAGCTGGAGCATCCAGACCGCGAGCGCGGCGAACGCCACGACCCCGACGCCGAACGTGCCCCACATCGGGCCCGTCAGGCGCCCGCCATCGCTCGTCAGCACGATCGGATGGATGAGCGTGTCGGCGATCCGGATCGCCAGGAAGCTGAGCGGCACGAGTGCCACGCCGAGCACCGCGAACACCGCGCTGGTGCGCGCCCGCGCGCGGCCCGCGTCCATCGAGAACCGCAGCACGAAGTACGCCGAGTAGAACAGGTACAGCGTCAGGAACACGAGCAGCTGGCGATCGCCCCAGTTCCACCAGACGCCCCACGAGGTCTTGGCCCAGATGGAGCCGGTGGCGAGCACGAGCGTGCCGAACACCACGCCGGAGTGGACACCCGCGTAGGAGCGGATGTCGTAGTCCTCGCGGTCCTTGAGCAGGTACAGCAAGCCGTTCCACGCCCCGGCCGCGAAGCACAGGTACGCCGCCAGCGCGATCGGCACGTGCAGGTAGAAGATCTTCTGGGGGAAGTCGTACTGCATCTCACCGTCGACGAGACCGATCTCGTTGATGGGCGCCCACCAGAAGGCGAGCACCAGGGTGAGGGGCACGAGCACGAGCGCCAGCAGCGCGGCGAGGCGCGGCGAGACACGCGCACGGCTGGTTCGGGGAGCGAAGACCGGCTGCACGATGCCCCAAGTGTACCCCCACGGGCGGGCAGTTCGCGGCACGCGCGTGGCTAATCTGGCCGCTTCGTCCCGGAGCGCTTCGAGGGCCGGCTCAGTCGACCGCGAGCTCGGGGTAGGCGGCGAGGCCGGCGACGAGGAAGGTGGCGTCGTAGGCGGCGATGAACAGCAGCAGCTGCGTGGCGCTGGCATCGGCGCTCCCGTACGCCACGAGGCTGAGCGTGACCGCCGCGATCACGAGCGGGATCGCGAGCGGCAGGAAGATCACCGGACCCAGCAGGTCACGTCCCCGGGCGCGCAGCCCGAGCGCACCCACGAGCACCCCCACCGCAGCGAATCCAAGCGCGGCGAGCAGTACGGCCGCGAGCAGCTGGCCAAGGCCGGCAGGGCCGTCGGGCGCGCCGAACATGCCCAGGTACAGGAACACCAGCACGGCATCGAGGACCACGGTGGAGACAAGCGCGCCGAACACCTTGCCGAGCTGGACCGCAGCCCGCGATGCGGGCGAGGCGAGCAGCGCGTCGTAGGCGCCGTCCTCGCGTTCGGTCGCCCAGGCGCGTGACGTGCCCAGGAGCGCGGCGAACACGAGCACCACCCAGAGGGCGCCGGCGAGCACCGAATCGTCGGGCCGCCCGCCGCCGGCGAGCGACAGGCGCAGCACGACGAGCGCGCAGCACCCGAACAGCAGCACGGCGCTCGAGGCGACCGGCCGCCGCAACTCGCGGGACAGGTCGAAAGCCGCGATCGTCCACGCGGTTCGCAGCAGGCCCCTCACGGCGCCGCCTCCAGCTCGAGCAGCTGGTCGCTGCGTGCAGTGAGCCAGTCGCGCTCGTGCGAGGCGACGACCACGATGCGCTCGCGCCGCCACGCCTCGATCGCATCCTCGAGCATCGAGCGGGCCCCGGCGTCGAGGCCGGTCGTCGGCTCGTCGAGCAGCAGCAGCGGCGGGCCGAGCAGGTCGGCGCGCGCGAGCGAGTAGCGCTGCGCCCAGCCGCGCGAGAGCAGCCGAACGGGCTCGCGGGCGACGTCGTCGAGCTGCCAGAGCGCGATCGCCGCTGCCGCGATGGCTCTGGCTCGCGGTCGCGTGGCGTCGGCAAGACGAGCGGCGTAGCGCAGGTTGCGCTCGACGCTCTCGTCGCGCCATGCCAGCGGCTCATGGGGTGCCCACCCGACATGGCGTCGCGCCACCGGGTCGTCCGCGTGCTCGACGTGGCGCCCGCAGACCTCCAGGCGGCCCGCGTCGGCCGCGGTCAGCTGGGCGATGATCCGCAGCAGCGTGGTCTTGCCCGCGCCGTTTGCCCCGAGCAGCCCGATCACGCCCGGCGTACCGCGCTCGAGCGTCACCTGATCGAGCACGAGCCGGCTGCCGAAGGAGCGGCTGATCGACCGCGCCGCGAGGCTCGCCGCGGGCTGGGTGGGGTGGGCCTCGTGCACCGCGCGAGGGTACCTGACGATCTGCATGTATTGCTTTGGAGTCGGCGGGTACGAGGTGGAGACCACGACGGTGGGCCTGCCCGGCCCGTCGCCGCGGGACCGCCAGCCAGTCCGCCCCCGGAGGTACCCGATGCAGGCCAACCACCCCCAGCACGCGATGCTCGCGATGCAGTCCACCGATCAGCTCGACGCCCTGGAGCTGATCGGCTACGGCTCGATCGAGGCGAAGGTCGGCTTCATCGCCACCCACGCACCCGACGAGCTCGACGAGGTGCTCGACTGGCGCGCCGAGTACGTCGACCGCGATGCAACTCGCCCGACCTCTGCGCCGCGCTCGACCGCGCACCTGGACGCGATCATCGCCCGCATCGCACTCGGCAGCCACCTGGGAGGTCCGCTGCCGCACGCCGCCTGACGCGACCGGTACCGTGCGGTGATGCACGTGACCCGGACCGCCACGACCGTCGAGCCCCAGGCCGCGCTGCGCGTCGCGCAGTTCAATGCCGAGAACCTGTTCGACGACGTGGACGATCGGGCGCGGCGCGACGACGCGGTGGAGCCCGAGCGCTACGCCGTGCGTCTCGCCAAGCTCGCGCTCACGGTCCGCGACACCCTTCGCGGCGCCGACCTGGTCGCGCTCGAGGAGATCGAGAACCAGCACGTCCTCGACGACCTGCTCGCGCAGCCGGCGCTCGCGGGCCTCGGCTACCGCTCGGTGCTCGTGGAAGGCAACGACATGCGCGGCATCGACACGGCGCTGCTGTACCGCGCCGATCGCCTGCACCTCGACCACGCCGAGACGCTGACGCCCGACGCGCCGCATGACATGCGCATCGCCGGCGGCTCGGTCGACGCCGCCAAGCTGTTCGCGCGGCCACCGCTCATCGCATCGTTCACGCTGCAAGGTCCGCTTGGCGCGGCTGAGGGTGCGCGCTCGATCACGATCGTCGCGAACCACTTCAAGTCCAAGGTCGGCGAGAACCCGAGGGTCGCCGTGCGTCGCGACGTGCAGGCGGCCACGGTCGGCGCGTGGGTCGATGCCTGGCGCGCCGCGCGCCCGGGCGCCGACGTGCTCGTGGTCGGCGACCTGAACGCGAACCCGCGGGATCGTGCGATGGAGCTGCTCACCCGCGACGCTCGCGGCCAGGACCGCCTGCTGGATGCGCCGACCCTGCTCCCCAAGCCCGAGCGCTACACCGGCAGCTTCCAGGGCGAGCCGACCCTGCTCGACCACCTGCTGGCGACCCCGGAGCTCCACGCCCGCCTCACGCACGTCGAGCTGCCGCACCTCAACAGCGGCGGATTCGGCGACCCCGACGATCCCGCCACCCCCGATGGCTCCTCCGACCACGACCCGATCGTGGCGACCTACCGGCTCGGGTGATGTTGGTAGGCTGTTAGGCTTGCACCTCC
>JAOPYU010000269.1 GCA_025964455.1 Thermoleophilia bacterium
CGCGCCGGCGGGGCCCGTGGTGGCCGGTGCCGCCGCAGCGCGCGGCGCGGTGGCCGGCACGTCGAACGGCAGCTCGAGCTGCTCGCCCATCGCGACCTGGCGGTTCGGCTGTGCGATGACGGCACCCTCGCTGACGTCGGCCGTGGTCACCGCCGGAACATCGGTGGCGACCTTCGCGGCGTCGTCGGCCAGCTTCGCCGCGTCGTCTGCGACGCCGGTGCCGGCCTTCGCCGCGTACTCGGCGGCGTGGGCGACCTGGACCGCGTCGATGGCCTCGGCGTGGGCGACCGCGAGCTTGGTGTCGTCCACGAAGGTCGGGAACAGCTGCTTGGCGATCGACGGATCGGCGGCCTCGAGGCGCGAGACGCTGTCGGTGAAGCGGTCCACGGCGGCGGCGGTCGCGGTGTCCACCTTGCCGGCGGCCTTGGCTGCGTCGAGCGCGGTCCGTGCCTCGTCCATCGAGCGGCTCGCGTCATCGACGAGGTCGCCGACACCGGCGCCGAGGGCGCTGCGGTCGAGCGCCTTGATGGCGGGCGCGGCCTCGGCGAAAACGGTGCCGTAGACGCGGTGGCCGGCGAGCAGCTCGAGCAGCTCGTCCGACATCGCGCCGGCGGGCCACTGGTTGGCGGTGAGCTTGGCGAGGTTGCCGTACCACTGCGGCTGCGCGGCTCGCTGGAGCCCGGCGATGTAGCGCATCGGTCGCGCGCCGTCCTTGCCGAGCTGCTCGGCCAGGGTGCGGGCTGCGCTACCGCCCATGACGCGACCGAGCGAGTCACGCTCGGCCTTGGCGAGTGCAGCGACGTCGTCGCCCAGGTTGGCGGCGTTGGAGAGCCACCGCGGGTCGGTTCCGAGCTTGGCGCCACCGACCTCGGCGAGCGAGACCAGCTGTGACGTGCCGTTCCCCATCCGCAGGTTCTTGGCGACGTGGATGATCTCCTGGCCCTTCTTGACGTCGAGCACCATCGGCGCCGACTTCTTGAACGGACCGAGGTAGGCGAGTGCGCCGCCCTGGATGCGGGTGGTGCCGGTCTTGATGTCGTCGAACACCTTGGAGAGCGTGGCGAGCTGCAGCTTGCCGTCGGGAGCCTTGAGCAGCGACGCGGCGCCACCGTTGTTGAAGGCACGTGCCGCCGCCTCGGCGTGGCCCAGGCCGACGACTTCCTTGTGGAGCTGCGTGCCCGGGATGAGCGAGATGAGCTTCTGCTTGAGGCCCCACGTCTGCGTGGCACCCATTGCCGCCTGCTCCATCGACGCCGCGCCGGTGGCGGGCAGGCCCAGCTTGCCGAGCGTGCCGTTGACCGAGTTGAGCTCGAGGTAGCCGCCCGATCGAGCGGTCCAGCCCGTGCCGATCGTCTTGGCACCGCGGATCGTCGCGAACAGCGCCAGGCCGCTCAGCGCCGCCATGCCGATCTCCATCGGGCTCGTGCGGTCGATCTTCTCGCCGGACACGACTTCCTTGCCCCACAGGAACTGCGCGAGGCGGCCGCCTGGGACCAGCGAGGTGGCGAGCTGGCCACCCTTCTGCCAGATCGTCTGCTGGCCCTTCTTGTGTGCGGCGAGGATCTTCTCGAGGTCGGCGTCCTTGGCAGGCTGGTCGCCGAGGATGGCGGTCCACTTCTGCAGGGCCGGCACCTTGGCGTCGTCGAACTTCTTCATCCACCCGCGCTTGGTGAAGTCCTCGACACGGCCGGCGGCGTGCTTGTAGGCAGCCTCCAGGCCCGTGAGCGGCGCGCCGCTCTGTGCGTACAGGGCGATCACCTCATCGGGCATGCCGAGCCCGCGGAATGCCTGCTCGACCTGCGGGTTCCAGCCCGGTCCGGAGGCCTGCGGCTGCTGGCCAGCGCCCGGCTTGCCCGGACCCTGCGGACCCTGCGGGCCGGGCGTGCCGGCGCCGGGCTTGGTCGGCGCGCCGCCCTGCTGGGTCGACTGCACGAGCTGCTGGTACACCTTGCCGAGCTGCGCGTCGTCCGCGCCGGTGCGCTCGGCCTCGGCGCGGAGCTCGGTGATGAATGCGGCGGGCAGGCCCAGGGCCGCGAAGCGCTGCTCCCAGGCGGGGCTCCACGTCGAGGCAGGGACCGTGCTGATCGGCTGGCCGGGCGTGCCGCCTGCCTTGACGACGTCCGTGTAGACCTGCTCGTAGACCTTGGCGAGCTGCGCGTCGGAGAGCGGGGCGGCGCCGAGCTTGGCGACCTCCTCGGGCGAGACTCCGAGCTGCGTGAACTGCTGCTGCCATTGGGGCCAGGTCGCGAGCATGCTCGCGGGACCGCCGGCAGGTCCGCTCGGCTGGGTCGACGGATCGGGGCCGGCGATCGGCTCCGGGGGCCCGTCGGTGCCGGCACCGGGTACCGTGGTCGGCGCGACGTCGCCGGTCGCGACCGGCGCGGGCACCCACTGGCCACACTGCGTTGGCTCGGGCGCCGCGTCGTAGCAGGTGGCTGCGCTCGAAGCACCGCCGCCGCTGACGTCGGCCGGGGCGGACGGCTGTGCGCCGGCCGCAGGATCGGTCGACTCGACCGGGTCAGGAGCGACCGTGGTGGAGACGTCGCCGCCTCCGGTCACGTCCTTCATCGGTGCGCCGCCACCCTGGACGGTCGGCTGCTGCACGGGCGCGGCTGCGCACGGCGTACAACAGGAAGCAATCGTTGCAGACATCCTGACTCCCCCCGAAGTCTAGGAAATAAAACCCTCTCATCCCTCTATCGGGTCGGGGGCCGAACCCGTTTCACCGCACCGCGCGATCGTCCCCCACGCAGCGTCGGCCCGGCGTCCCCGAAGGGGCGCCGAGCCGGTGTGGTCATCGCTGCGAGCCGCCCGCCCTGGGGGAGCGCACCGCTCTGTCGGATCGAAGCCCGCTCCCTAGGCGAGCCCGAGGCCCTGGGCCGTGAAGCCGCCCGTGCCGC
>JAOPYU010000271.1 GCA_025964455.1 Thermoleophilia bacterium
GCCGGTCCATGCCTGGCGCGTGATCAGCCGGCTGTTGCCCCCGCGCTGCAAGTACCACCCCAGCTGCTCCGCTTATTGCCTGGAGGCCGTCCGGACTCGCGGCGTGTTCGTCGGATTTGGCCTGGCCGCGTGGCGCATCCTGCGCTGCAACCCGTGGTCGCTCGGCGGAATCGACCCAGTCCCACCCCGACCGCAGCGCCGATCACGGCCGATGCGGCCGTGATGGTCGACTGCACCGCCCATCAGGCTCCGTCCAGCACCGGAACTGGGGTAGGATCCCGCGCGTGAATCTCTTCGCTGGAATCTTCTCCCCCATCGAGAGCGTGCTCGAGGACGTCCTCGTGTGGCTCCACTCAAACGGCGGCCTGACGTGGGCCTGGTCGATCATCGCCCTGACGGCGATCGTGCGGCTGGCGATCTTCCCGATCACCGCCAAGCAGACCCGATCCTCGCTCGCCATGCAGCGCCTGCAGCCCTACCTGAAGCAGCTGCAGGCCAAGCACAAGGACGATCGCCAGGCGCTCAACGCGGCGATGATGGAGTTCTACCGCGACAACAAGGTGAACCCCCTCGCCTCGTGCCTGCCGCTGCTCATCCAGATCCCCGTCTTCCTGTCCCTGTTCTTCGTGCTCAAGGACTTCTCGGCACCGTCCGGGACCAGCAGCGACTTCTCGTGGCTGTTCGGATTCGTCGACGACATCCGCCAGCACATCGACAACGGCATGGGCCTGAAGGACATGCGCAAGGCGGCCCCGGACATCGACCGCAACTGGGGCGCGGCGGGCTGGATCCTGCTCGTGGTCTACATCGGCTCACAGATGCTCTCGACCGTCACGATGATGACGAGCCCAAACCCCCAGCAGAAGTGGATCTTCCTGCTCCTGCCGCTGTTTTTCGCGCCGTTCATCCTGAACTTCCCGGTCGGCGTGATGCTCTACTGGATCACCACCAACCTGTGGTCGCTGTTCCAGTACCTGCTGGTGGTGCGCTTCACCGACACCTCCAAGGAGGTCGTGCTGCCCGCCGATTCCAAGGGCCGGAAGAAGGTCGTGGGACCCTCGACGTCGAAGTCTGGCTCGAAGGCCCCCGCTGGCAGCTCGGCTGCCGCCGGACCCCACGCGGCACCCCGCCGCAACAAGCGCCGAAAGTGACCTGAGATGTCCGAAGACGCAAGCTCACAGGTGGACGAGGTGCTCGACCTCGTCGCGGAGTTCATGGAAGCCACGCTCGACGCGCTCGACGTGGATCCCGACACCGAGGTGGACCTCCGCTACGAGGACGGCGCTATCTTCGCTGACCTGGACGGCGACGAGGACGACATCGCCCTCATGATCGGCCGGCGGGGCCAGACGCTCGACGCGATGCAGTACCTGCTCAACGCGGTCGTGCAGAACAACGCCGAGGCGCCGCTGCACGTGCAGCTCGACGCCCAGGGCTACCGCAAGCGCCGCGCCCGGCAGCTCGAGAAGGATGCGGATCAGGCCGTCGCCGAGGTGCACCGCACCGGCCGCCGGATCGAGCTCGAGCCGATGACCAGCTCCGAGCGCAAGGTGATCCACCAATACCTCAAGGATTCGCCCGGCATCGCCACGATCAGCGCCGGCCGCGAGCCGAACCGCCGGCTCGCCGTCGAGCCCGCCGGAGACTGAGCGCCCTGCGCTTTCCCGGGGACCGTTTCACGTGAAACAGCTGCACGACCAGTACATCGAGCTCGTGCGGTCCGGACCTAACGGGCTTTTCTCCAAGGGCGACCTGGCGCGCCTCGAGGCCCACGTCGCCGACGGCATTACCGGCGCCGCCATCCTGCGTGAGCTGGGAGCGAGTTCGGTCGTCGACGCCGGTTCCGGGGGCGGGGTGCCTGGCATCCCGGTTGCGGTGGAGCTGCCCCACGCCATCGTCCACCTCGTGGAATCCCAGGGCTGGAAAGCCGACTTCCTACGTACATGCGCGCACGCGCTCGACCTCGAGTCGAGGCTGAGCGTCCATGCCCTGCGCGCCGAGGAGGCCCCGGCGGCGATCGGCCGCGAGCTGCTGGATGTGGGCATCGCCCGCGCGCTCGCCAGTCCCCTCGTCGTCGCCGAGTACCTCTCCCCCCTGATCCGCGTTGGCGGCCACCTGGCGCTCTGGTCCACGGTCGAGCAGGCCGCCGACCCGCTCGTCGCGGGGAGTGAGATCCTCGGCCTCGCCGAACCGCGCGTGGAGCCGGCGCCGTCGGAGCTGCGCGCAGATGGCGTGGTCATCGTCTGGCCCAAGGTCGCCCCCTGCGCCGATCGTGTCCCGCGCCGCGTCGGTGTCGCCGCCCGCCGCCCCCTGCGCTGACCCAGCCGCCGCTTCGCTCGTCGCGCCAGGAGCCACGCCACGCCCCGCCCGTCGCCCACCCCCCGTCGCCTCGCAACAATCTGTCGTTGTACAACCAAATTGTGCGCGGCGACCCCGGGGCGACCCCGGGGCGGCCGGGGGCGTGGCTGGATCGGGCGTTCGCGCGCCAACGCCCGCGCGCGAGCACGCACGCACGAGGCTGCGTCCGACCACCTCGTCACGATTTCGGCCATGGAGATCCCGCAGCCCACCACCTCATCCTCATCCCGCAAGCGAGCCGGCCTCTCGATGCTGCTCGGCAGCCCCGTGGCCGTCCCGGTCGACGCTCCGGCCGGCGACAACGGCGGCCTGCTCGCCCTGCGCCTCGACGAGGTGCACCGCAACCCGGCCCAGCCGCGCACCCACTTCGAGCCCGACGCGATCCTGTCGCTCGCGACGTCGATCGAGGCCAACGGGGTCATCCAGCCGATCGCCGTCCGCCCCCGCGAGGCCGGCGGCTACGAGATCATCGCCGGCGAGCGCCGCTGGCTCGCGGCGCAGCGCGTCGGCCTGGCCACGATCCCGGCAGTCCTGCACCACGTCGACGAGCGCGAGACGCTCGTCCTCGCCCTGGTTGAGAACCTGGTCCGCGAGGACCTCTCGCCCCTGGAGACCGCGCGCGCCTACGCCGCGCTGCAGGACGAGTTCGGCATGAGCGTCGCCGAGCTCGCCCGCTCCGTGGGCCGCAGCCGCCCCGCCGTGGCGAACACGCTGCGCCTGCTCGAGCTGCCCGACGACGTCCTGGAGCTGCTCAACGCCCGCCGCATCACCGAGGGCCACGGCCGCGCCCTGCTGGGCTGCAGCGACCGCGTGCGCCTGCTCCGACTGTCGCGCCTCACCCTCGACCGGAGCCTCACGGTTCGGCAGCTGGAGAGCCTCGTTCGTGAAGAGGAGCAGGCTGTCGCGGACGGCTCGAGCGCCCCGAGCCGTGCGCGCCGCTCCAAGTGGAACCTGGACCCGGACACCGAGCTCGTCGACCGCGTCGACCGCCTGGCGGAGCAGCTGCTCGGCGTTCGCGGCCGCGTCAAGCTCGGCGACAAGGGTGCGAAGCTGGAGTTGCACTGCGACCACGCCGCGGATCTGTTCGCGCTCGTGGACCAGCTGGAGGCAGCCCTCGCGATGGTCGGTTCCGCATCCGCCCAGAGCGCAGCGTGACTCCTGATGCGTCCCTGTGCGATACTTCGCCGCGCTGCGGGCGTATAGCTCAGTTGGTTAGAGCGCATCTCTGATAAGGATGAGGTCCCTGGTTCGAATCCAGGTACGCCCACTTCACAACCACCCGGCCCCGCGGCCGGGTGGTTGCGTTTCGGGGGAGGGGGAAAGGGATGGACATGCTTGAGATGGTCATCTATGGCGTGAGCTTCGACATGGTCGGCAAGCAGCCGATCGTGCTGCTCAAGACGCTCGCCGGAAACCGCTTCCTCCCGATCTGGATCGGACACCCCGAGGCTGCCGCGATCCTCATGCGCCTGCAGGACGCCCGCCCCCCGCGCCCCGCGACGCACGACCTGCTCTGCTCGGCGCTCGAGGAGCTCGGCGCGGAGATCACGCAGGTCGCGATCACCGACCTGCGCGAGAACACCTTCTTCGCGCAGGTCACCGTGTCCTCGGGCATCGAGGAGCACCACCTCGATTCGCGGCCGAGCGATGCGCTGGCGCTCGCAGTGCGGGCCGAGGCCCCGATCTTCGCCGCCGAGTCGATCGTGATGGAGAGCGGCATCGAGTTCGAGCAGAACGACGTGGGCGACACCGACGAGATGGTCGACAAGTTCCGCTCGTTCCTCGAGGACGTCTCGCCCGACGACTTCCTCTCCCAGGGCAACTAGCCCCTCGCCCCGGCCGCGTCGGGTCATCGGAGGCCCCGCTGACGCCTCGCAGGCGCCTGCGCACGTATGATTGGTGGCGATGAGCCGAACCATTCGCCAGCGCAAACTCCGACAGCGCCGCAACGCGCGTCGCCGCGCCCAGCTGACCTTCTTCGCCGTGATCGCCCTGCTGCTCACCGTTGCCGGTGGCGCCTGGGGCACCTACGACTACCTCAAGGGGGCCGACGAGTCGTGGCCCACGATCGAGAACATGCGCCCGCAGCGCATCGGCGAGAACTCGATCGTCTACAGCCGCGACGGCAAGCCGATGGGCTACATCAAGTCGGACCAGAACCGCAAGAACCTGCCCTTCACCAAGATGGGCGAGTGGGCGCCGCGAGCGACCGTCGCGATCGAGGACCAGCGCTTCTACCAGCACAACGGTGTCGACCCCGAGGGCATGATGCGCGCCCTGAGCGTCAACCTCGAAGCCGGCTCCTCCGAGGAGGGCGCCTCGACGGTCACCCAGCAGGTCGTGCGTAACCTGTACAAGGAGATCACGGTCGAGAAGACGCTCTCGCGCAAGGCGAAGGAAGCGACCCTCGCCATCCAGCTCGAGGAGCGCTGGTCCAAGAAGAAGATCCTCGAGACGTACCTGAACCTGGTCTTCTACGGCAACAACGCCTACGGCATCGAAGCCGCGTCACTGACCTATTTCAACAAGAGCGCCAAGGACCTCACGATCCCCGAGGCCGCCCTGCTCGCCGGCCTGCCGCAGCAGCCGTCGCGCTTCGACCCCTACCAGGAGGGCAACGTCCCCAAGGCGACGGCCCGCCGCAACGACGTGCTCGCAGCCATGTTCGCCCAGGACATGATCACCAAGGCCGAGTACGACGCCGCGCTCGCCACGCCGATCAAGCTCTCCCCCACGCGCGTGTTCAAGGAACGCAAGCTGCCGTACGTGTTCGACTACGTCGAGCAGGAGCTGATCCAGCAGTTCGGCGCCGCCACCGTGCGCCAGGGTGGGTTGACGATCAAGACCACGATCGACCCGAAGCTCCAGAAGATCGCCGAGCGCGCGGTCAAGTCCAACCTTCCGGCCGGTGGCCCGTCGGGCGCGATCGCGGTCCTCGACACCAAGACCGGCGAGATCCGGGCGATGGCGTCGACCTCGAGCTACGCCGACTCCAAGTTCAACCGCGCCGCGCAGGCGCGACGCCAGCCCGGCTCGACCGCCAAGATCTGGGTGCTCGCATCCTTCCTGCGCGAGGGCGTGGATCCCGACGCGAACAGCTACACGAGCCGTCCCATCAAGGTCCGCTACGGCCCCGGCTCCGAGTACTGGGAGCCCAAGACCTACTCGGGCAGCTTCGCCGGCACGATGTCGATCCGCCGCGCGACCACGGCATCGGACAACTCCGTCTACGCCCAGATGACGCTCGACATCTCCCCGGAGAAGGTCGCCGAGACGGCCCACAAGCTCGGCATCAAGAGCCCGCTTGAGACGGTGTGGTCCATCGGCCTCGGCTCCCAGGTGGTCACGCCGCTCGAGCAGACCAACTTCTACTCCTCGATCGCCCGAGGCGGCATCCGCCGCGACCCGCGCGCGATCGAGAGCGCCACGACGCCGGGCGGCACCGAGCTCCCGCTCAAGTACCCCAAGAGCTTCCGCGTGCTGGAGGACTGGCAGGCCGACACGATCCGCTCGATCCTGCGTGACAACGTCACCGGCGGCACGGGCGTGACCGCCAGCTCGATCGAGGACGCGGCCGGCAAGACCGGCACGACCGACGATGCCAAGGACGCCTGGTTCTGCGGCATGACCCCCGAGCTGACCGCGTGCGTGTGGATGGGCTACAACATCCCGACGCCGATGGGCGGCGTTGCCGGTGGCGGTACCCCGACGACGATCTGGCGCGACTTCATGCGCGACGCACTCCCCAAGGTCCCGGACCAGGAGTGGTTCAAGGTGAAGGGCACGCCTACCTGGGTGCCGTGGGTCTCGCGCTGGCAGACGGGTCTCGGCCTCGACGTCGCCGTCGGCTCGGTGAGCAACAACTACTACCAGCCCTCCTACAGCGGTGGCAACGACGACAACGACGACGCTGCACCCGCCGACGATACGGCCGGCACGGGAACCGATGCGGGGACCGGGACCGGAACCGGGGCCACGCCGGAGCCGACCACGCCCGGGCCGACCAGCCCCGAGCCGACGACGCCCGGGCCCACGAATCCGGAGCCGACCAACCCGGCACCGGCGCCCGTCGCGAGGCGCTGAACGGCGACGGCGCGGCC
>JAOPYU010000249.1 GCA_025964455.1 Thermoleophilia bacterium
GCCAGCCCGATCGAGCTCCCGCTCGCCGAGGCCACCCCGGCAGCAGCCGCCTCGCTGCCGCACCGCGTGCCGCGACGCGTCAGCCGCGCCTGGTCGCGGCGCCTGGTCCCGGCGCTCGCCTTCGTGGTGCTCGCCACGCTCGCGGGCACGAGCGTCCTGCTCGACGACGACTCCGCGGCGCCCCGACCGCAGTCGAGCGGCAGCGCCACGGCCGGCGACAGCGCCGTTCCGAATGCCACGAGCGGCGCGGGATCCGACGAGGTCGCATCCGGAGGGGCAGCGGCACCCGTCGAAGGAGAGGTGAGCGCCCCGGACGCCAACACCGACGTCACGGCCGCGGCCGGTGGCGCGATCGCCGAGGCAGCCCGCGATGCGAGCGCTGGCACCAGCACCGGCGCCGGCCCCGCCGCAGCCACCGGCGATCCGGCATCGGGCTCCTCTGCCAAGTCGGCGACCGTCCCCGATCCGGCCCTGCAAGGGGCCGAGGGTGACGGCACCGCCACCCCGCCTGCCGGCTACGACGACCTGATCGAGCCCGGGGACACCTCGATCTGCGTCATCGCCTTCGACGACGCCATCCTGCCCAACCTGCCTGGCGGCCGCATCGCGATGCTCGTGCGCCCGGGCCCGTTCGGGCTCGTCCTGGTCTGCGGCTGACCTCCCGGCCGACCGACCCGTCAGGCCGCGCGCAGCTTCGGATCGAGCATCGCCTGCACGAGGTCGACGGCGGTGTTGGCGATGATCACGAATGTCGCGGCGATCAGGCCGCCCACGAACAGCATCGCGAAGTCGGTCGTCTGCATCGCCTGCATCACGAATCCACCCA
Source organism: Thermoleophilia bacterium (assembly GCA_025964455.1). The sequence continues at coordinate 827 of JAOPYU010000249.1, forward strand.
GGCCCGGCAGGCCGAAGATCGATTCGGTGAAGATCGCGCCGCCGAGCAGGCCCGCGAAGTCCATGCCGAACATGACGACGATCGGGATCATCGCCGTCCGCATGACGTGCTGGAAGAACACGCGGCGCGGCGGCAGGCCCTTCGCCTCGGCCGTCTTGACGTACTCCTCGCGCAGCTTCTGGCGCACCGTCGTGCGCGTCATGCGCGTGTAGACGCCCGCGCTCACGATCGCCAGCGTCATGGCCGGCAGGATCATGTGGTGCAGCCACGAGAACAGGCCGCTGTCACCCACCGACGCGTAGCCGCCGGGCGGGAAGAACGGCATGTCAGCCGTGAACCACTTGAGCAGCAGCAGGCTCAGCCACGCCGTCGGGAAGCTGATGCCGATCAGCGAGATGATCATGAGCGAGCGGTCGAGCCGAGAGCCCGCCGCGAGCGCGCCCTTCGCGCCCGCCGTGATGCCTGCGAGCAGCCAGATGATCGCCGCGAGCACCGCCAGGCCGAACGTCACCGGCACTGCCTTGAGCGCGTCGGGCACGATGTTGACGTTGCCCTGCGACGGCGACTCGAAGTTGCCGGTCACCGTCTTCTTCATGAAGCAGCGGTAGGCCGCGATCGTGCCCTGGTCGAAGCAGAAGCGCTGCTCGACGGACTTGATCGACGCCTCGGTCGGCGTCTTGCCGGCGAAACGCACCGCCGGGTTGCCGGGCGGCAGCACCACGAGCACCCAGAACAGGATGATCGAGACGAGCGTGAGCTTGACGATGCCGTCGAGCGTGCGGACGAGCAGGAAGCCAGCCATGTCAGCGCGTTCCCTTCGGGTCGAACGCCTCTTCAAGCGCTTCGCCGACGAGGTTGGCGCACAACACGGTGAGCATCACGAAGAGCCCGCCCGCACCCGCGACCCACCAGGCCGTGGAGTAGAACGCGCGTCCGTCGGCGATCAGGTTGCCCCAGCTCGGCGTCGGCGGCGTGACACCGACGCCCAGGAAGGAGAGCCCGGCCTCGCCGAGGATCATCGCCGCGAGCAGGATGCCGAAGTACGTGATGATGGTCGGCACCAGGTGCGGCAGCAGGTGCACGAACATGATCCGGTTGTCACCCGCGCCCAGCGCCCGCGCCGCCTCGACGTACTCCTTGGAGCCGAGCTCCTTGGAGTTGGCGCGCATGATGCGCGAGAACCCGAAGCTGCTCAGCACGCCGAGCAGCAGCGTCGGCACCCAGATCGAGCTGGCGCTGATCGGTCCGATCTTGCCGCTCGTGGCGATCGCCGCACTCAGCGCGATCGCGAACAGCATGAAGGGGAAGGCGATCATCACGTCGACGATGTAGGTCAGCACCTTGTCGATGCGTCCGCCGTAGAAGCCGCCGACCAGGCCCATCAGCGTACCCAGCCCGATGCAGATCGCCGTCGCGCCCATCCCGACCCGCAGCGAGATGCTGCCGCCCGACAGCGCACGCACGAACACGTCACGCCCGAGGCCGTCCGCACCGAACGTGTACTCCTTGCGCAGCCCGGGACCGACCGCCGGCATGCCGCGCAGGTCGACGACCTCGGTCTTCTTCCCGTTGAGCTGGATCGAGCCCGCGAGGTTCTGCTCCGTCGCTCCGCGCCCTGCCCAGTGCGTCGCGAACCACGGCGACGCGATGCTGAGCGAGCAGATGAGCAGGAAGCCCGCGAGCGCGATCATGCCCACCTTGTTCTCGCGGAAGCGGCGGACCGCCAGCTCCATCGGGCTCTCGCTCGACGCAGTGACAACTTCGTCGGCGCGCGCGCCGCCCGGGCGCACCAGCGCGCCCTGCGCCTGACCGAACCCGGTCGGCAGCTGCGTGGTGCGCTGGCCGCGTCCCGGCTGTGACATCCCGGCTGCGGTCATGCTGCGTCACCCTCCTCGGCCTCGGCGCCACCCTTGGTCGGATCCCCGACCTCGTTGCCGTGTTCCTTGCCGTTGTTGGTGCCGGAGCCATCGACGGTGGCCTGCGAGAAGAGGAAGTCGAACACGGGGTGGAACACGTAGTCGCCGACGCGCTTGCCCATCAGGTTGCGCTGCACCCCGTGTGCGAGCGGGGCCCATGCACCGTCTTCGACGATCTGTCGATCCAGCTCGCCCCACGCCTTGGCGCGTGCGTCCAGGTCGAGGATCGCGTTGGTCGCCGCGATCTCCTTGTCCTTGCCGTGGTAGAAGGCGAGGTTGTTGGAGTGGTTCGGGTCGATGTGCGCGCCGTTCAGGTTGACGTCGATGAAGTTGGAGCCCTCGGGGAAGTCCGCGCCCCAGCTCGCGAAGCCGATCTGCGTCTTGTTCCGCGCGGCGCCCACGACCTGGTAGTAGGCGGCGAAGTCGATGCAGCGCGTGCGCGCCTTGAAGCCGAGCAGTCGCAGCTGCTCCTGCAGGTACTGCGCGCTGTCGGGGTTCGGCGGCGTCGTCATGCACCAGATGGTGATCTCGCCCGGCGTCACGCCGCTCTCCTTGATGAGCTGCTTCGCCTTCTTGAGGTCCTGCTTCGGGTACGGCTCGTAGCCGGTGTAGCCGGGGGTGGTCGGCGGCAGGATCGTGGAGGACGGCGTGCCGGAGCCACCGCCGAGCTTGACCATCGCGCGGCGGTTGATCGCCCAGTTGACAGCCTGGCGCACCTTGACGTTGTCGAATGGCGGCACCTCGGTGTTCATCCAGATGTAGCTCGTGCGCGAGAGCTCGTGCTCGTGCATGTACGGCTTCCACTCCTTGCTCGAGAGCAGGAACGGCAGCTTGGAGCGCGGGATCGCCGAGAGCGAGGCGTCGGCCTTGCCCTGGGTGATGAGCGTGATCGCGTTCTCGTCGCTCACCTTGAGCTTGACCTCGATCTTGTCCGGCTTTCCGGCCGGCGTGGCGTCGGGGTTCCACTCCTTGAAGGCGGGATTGCGCTCCATGACCACGCCCGAGCTCGGGTCGTACGAGGCGAAGCGGTACGGGCCGGTAGCGGAGGAGAAGCGCTTGCGCGAGAGGTCCTCGGCAGGCAGGCCCTTCGGCACGGCGTAGGAGAATGGCAGCGCCAGGACGTAGAGGAAGGTGGCGTCCGGTCGCGTCAGGTTGAAGGTGATGGTGCGCGCCGCGTCGTCGGCGACGATGCCCGAGACGGTACCCTTCTTGGATTCGAGCACGGTGTCGAAGCCCTCGACGACCGAGTAGAAGAAGGCGCCCTGCGACGGGATCTTGGCGTTGCGGTCGAACGTGTACTTGATGTCCGACGGCAGCACTTCGCGGTTGGCGGGCGGGCCGAACTTGACGCCCTTGCGAACCGTGAAGGTGAGGGTCGTGCCGCCGTTGCTGATGACCGGCATCGCCTCGGCGAGGTCGGGCACGAGCTCCGCGCCCTCAGGCCCGGTCTTCTTGCGGTAGGTGAGCAGCCCGTTGTAGACGTTCACCTGCATCTGCCACGAGAGGCTCTGGTACGAGACGCCGGGATCGATCGAGTCCGGGCCGGCGAGCGACACGATGCGCAGCGTGTTGGCATCACCCTTGTGTTCCGGGGCCGGACCGAACGCCAGCAGGATCGCCGCAAGCGCGACGATGCCGACCGTTGTGATGAGCTTGCCGTTTCGCATGTCCCCGAGAACGCTCCGTCCATCGGCACCAGCTCTCCCCGAGCCAGCGCCTCCCTACCGATCTGTCGAGATTTGCGCAGGTGCTGTTGCGCCAGCGGGCCGGGCAAGGTCGGGCGATGCCGAAATTCAAGGGCTGGAGGCGGTCCGCCGATGGTCGGCCATGTTGTCTTCGGTGTTCTCCACGACCATGGCCACGATGCGCGCGCGCTGGCTGCCGATCCTCGGTGCGACCTTCGCGTCGATGCTGCTCGTGATGATCGTTGGCGCGGTGCTGCTCCTGCCCGCCTACAAGGACATCGCCGGCCTGAGCGCCGGCGCCGTGCAGCAGGCCGGCACCCAGGTTCCCGCCCAGCCCGTGGTCATCGGCGATTCGATCACGAGCGGAACGCCGGTCGAGATTCCCGCGGGCCAGGATCCCTTCGGCAATGTGGGCGCCGCGAGCGGCGCAGCGGCGTCGCCGGAGGCACCGGGCATCGGCCTGATCCTCAAGCTGGTCGTGGCCATGGTGCTCATCTACCTGCTGGCGATCGCCGCATCCTCGAGCGGCGTGTTCGCCGCCGCCGGGCTCGGGGTCAAGGAATCGATCATCGAGGGCGCGCGCACGACGCCGCACGCGGTGGTGCAGACGCTCAAGATCGCGTGGCCGGCGATGGCCGCCTATGGCGCTGGCATCGCGGCGCTGCTGCTGGTCCCGGGCGCCGGCAAGCTGCTCGCCATCCCGCTGTACCTGGCCGGCATGGTGCTCGGCCTGCGCGTGCTCGGCACGACCATGCTCGCTGTCGGCTCGATCGCGCACGGGCACGTGAGCTACGACCCGTCCGCCGCGCGCGAGGCGGCCGAGGGCCGGCGCTGGAACGCGACGGGCGTCGCGCTCGTCGGCGTGATCGTCTCGGGCATCGTCAACATCATCCCGTTCGCCGGCACCATCTTCATGTCCGCGTACCTGAGCGCGATGTGGGAGGAGTACGGCGACGGCACACCGCCGCGCACCGCCGACGCGCTGACGCCGGACGCTGGGTCGACCGGCGCAGGCGCCCAGTACGCACCTGCGGCCGGCGTGGCGGCACCGCACGTCGCGGTGGCGGCAGTCGCGGCAGCGCCGGCGGCGGCAGCACCGCAGCTGGTCGCGGGACCGACGTGGAACGGCGTTGCGACGCCGCAGCAGCCGTGCGGCGCGTGGGTGACGATCGCCGGACCCGCCAACGTGGGCCTGCAGGTGCAGTGGACGTCGGGCGAGGCGCCGGCCGTGATGGTCGCCGACCAGGCGGGCGTCTGGACGACCCCGGCAGCGCAGCCGACCACGCCGGGTGAAGCCGTGTGGCTCGAGCTCCCCGCGGGCAACTCGTGGGTGGCGCTCATGCCGCGTGGAGCCGAAGGCCAGCAGGTCTGGGCCGCGACGTGGCTGCCATCTGGCGTGGCTGCTGCGGCCTGATCCGACCGGGGCGGTCGCGGATTGGTGAGCAAACGCTCACGAAACTGCGGGAAGCTCGCGTCGATCCCGATGTTCGGCGAAAGTCCGCCGCTGATGTGCCGTCATCTCTCAATGACGCATGACCGCTGCTCCCCGACCGACCGCCGCCGTTCCACCCATCCGTCGCCCGCGTACCGTCGCGGGTCCTGCGTACGTGGGCGACGTCACCCCGCAGGCGCCCTGGGGCGCATGGCTGGAGGCCCCGGCGGGCGGATCGATGGCCGTGCAGCTGGCGTGGGGCGATGGCCCGCAGCCGACCGTGCGCCTGTCGGATGCCGCTGGATCGTGGTGGACGCCGGACCAGCAGCCGGACGCTCCGTCGCACACCGCGTGGATCGAGCTGGCACCCGGTTGGACGTGGATCAGCGTGGAGTGCAGCTTCGTCGAGCGCCAGGCCGTGCGGGTCGCAACCTGGTTGCCCGTGCAGGACCAGCCGGTGGGGCACTGACGCAGACTCGGGTGCGACGCGCCTCGCGTGCACGCCCCCTGCTCCCTATGATCCCCGGACGATGACGCCGCCGCCCGATTCCCAAGGCCCCGAGGGCCCGCCCGACGCCGAGTTCGAGACGCAGCTGGATGCCGCGCGCGAACGCTACGAGCGATCCGTCGACGGCACGCTCGGGATCGAGGAGGAGTTCGCGATCCTGGAACCGGGTTCGCTCGACCTCGTGCCGCGGTACGAGGAGCTGCGCGTGGTGGCGGAGGCTGCCGGCCTCGGCACCGCCGTCGCCGGCGAGCTGCTCGCGAGCGAGATCGAGTTCCGGACCGGTCGCTGCGAGCGATGGGATGACGCGGTCGAGGAGCTGACCGACATCCGTCGTCGCGTCGTGGAAGTTGCGCGCACCGCGGACGCGCTGGTCTCGGCGGGCGCGACCCATCCGTGGGCCGACTACCGCGAGCAGCCGACCGTGCAGCTGCCCTACTACGAGCGGCTGGTGGAGCGCATGCAGTGGGTGGCGCGCCGCAACAACACCTTCGGCCTGCACGTGCACGTGGGCGTGCAGGGAGCAGATCGCGCGATCCGCGTGGCGGATGCGCTGCGGACCGTCCAGCCGTTGCTGCTGGCGCTCAGCGCGTCGTCGCCGTTCCTGGATGGCCAGGACACCGGGCTCGCCTCGGCGCGCCACATGATCTTCAGCCGCAACTTCGTGCGTGGCAACGTCGCGCCGTCGTTCGGCACCCTCGACGGATACCTGGCGCACCTGCGCTGGCTGCGCGATGCGGGTTCGATCGACACGGTCGGGCAGATCTGGTGGGGCACGCGCCCGCACGTGCTGCACGGCACGGTCGAGCTGCGCATGTTCGACGGACAGCCCGACGTGCGCGACACCCTCGCCCTGGCGGCGCTCGCGTCAGGCGCGATCGCGCACCTGTGCGCGCTCCACGACGCAGGCGAGCTGCCGGCGCCGGTCGACTCGCACCTGATCGACGAGAACTGCTGGCGGGCGGCGCGCTCGGGCACCGACGCGACGTTCATCGAGCTGCCCACCTCCGCGACGGTCGCGGGCGACGAGGCCATCGGTCGGCTCATCGAGCAGGCGCGCGCCGCGGGTCGGACGAACGGGCTCGGCCTGGACGCCGGCCTGGACCGCGCCGAGCAGATGCTCGCCCGCGGCAGCAGCGCCCTCGTGCAGCGTGCCGCCTTCGAGGAGAGCGGCGACCTCACCGTCGCCTACCGCGGCGTCGTCGATGCCACGATGTCGAGCGCTTCCAACCCCGTCCGCTAGCCCCCTGCGGCGACGGGGGAGAAGTGCCCGCATCGGTCGGGCGCATGATTTCTTGTTCTCTGTGCACCAAATGTCGAGCACCTCATGACGAAAGCCCCGCCCCGGCTCGTGAACGTCATCGGGTGTTCGTGATTTCTTCCTCCCTGGTCAAGAAATCGTGCGCGCGGCGGAGGGAGTGGCCGGGCACGCGGCGGGGAGGGGTCGGCGCCCTTCGGGCGCATGATTTCTTGTTCCCTGTGCACAAAATGTCGAGCACCTCATGACGAAAGCCCTGCCCCC
>JAOPYU010000315.1 GCA_025964455.1 Thermoleophilia bacterium
GGCCGCGCAGGATGCCGATCGTGTCGGGCACGGTGGGCTCGCCCACGAACACGGGGGAGAAGCGTCGCTCGAGCGCGGCGTCCTTCTCGATGCCGGTGCGGTACTCGTCGAGCGTGGTCGCGCCGACGACGCGCAGCTCGCCGCGCGCGAGCATCGGCTTCATCAGGTTGCCGGCATCCATCGCGCCCTCGGACTTGCCGGCGCCGACGATCACGTGGATCTCGTCGATGAACATGACGATGCGCCCGTCGGCTTCCTGGACCTCGCGCAGCACCGCCTTGAGTCGCTCCTCGAACTCGCCGCGGTACTTGGCACCAGCGACGAGGGCACCCATGTCGAGCGACCAGAGCATCCGGTCCTGGAGCGTCTCGGGGACATCGCCTTCAGCGATCCGGCGCGCCAGCCCCTCGGCGATGGCAGTCTTGCCAACGCCCGGCTCGCCGATCAGCACCGGATTGTTCTTGGTGCGTCGCGAGAGTACCTGGACCACGCGACGGATCTCCTCGTCGCGCCCGATCACCGGGTCGAGCTTGCCCTCGCGCGCGAGCGCCGTCAAGTCGCGTCCGTACTTCTCGAGGGCGCCGTACTGCTGCTCGGCGTCCGGCGAATCGACACGGCGCGACCCGCGCAGTTTCGCCACGGATTCCCGGAGCGAGGCGTGCGTGCCGCCCTGGTCCGCGAGCAGCTTCGATGCCGGCGAGGGGACCTTCGCGATCGCAAGCAGCAGGTGCTCGCCCGCGACGTAGGAATCCCCGCCCTCGGTCGCGGAGCGCTCGGCCGCCGCGAACACCTCGCGCAGCGAGCGGCCGAAGGTCGGCTGCAGGTTGGTGGCACCCTGCACGGCGGGCAGCTTGGCGATTGCCGCATCGACGCCGGCCTGCAGCGCCCCGGCATCCACGCCGCTCGCGGTCAGCGCGTCGCGCTCGAGTCCCGCGTCGAGGTCGAGCAGCGCGCGCAGCAGGTGCAGCGGCGACAGCTCCTGGTTGCCGCGCGTCTCGGCGATGCGCACGGCGCCCGACAGCGCCTCACGTGCTCGGGTGGTGAGTCGTTCTGCGTCCATCGTTACCCCCTGTGTCAGTCCTCGTTGCGCCAGCGCGGGCTCCGCGGCTGGCGCGGCACGTGTACGAGTTCGAGTGACATCGAATGGCGGACCACGGCCCGCCCCTGCGCCGCCCGCGCTGCCGCGGGAGCAGGCGCGATGCCCAGCTCCGATTCGAGCTGCTGGACGCGCGCGCGCGACGCACGCAACTGGTCCTCCAGGTCGAGCACGTAGCGCACGCCGCTCAGGCTCAGGCCTTCCGACGTCAGTCGCTGGATGCGGGCGAGCCGGTCGAGCTCCTCGATCCCATAGCGGCGCGTGCCCCCCGGCGTGCGACGCGGCGAGACGAGCCCCTGGCGCTCGTACTCACGGAGCGTCTGGGGGTGCATCCCGAGCTGGGCCGCCGCCATGCCGATGGAGAAGAGTGCGCCCATCGGTCACTTCCTCTTGAACCACTTGGTGCGGGGATCGGCGCTCGTGGCGCGCTGGTAGGCGCGCAGCGCTTCTTCCTGTTCCTTGTTGAGCTGCTGCGGGACCGCGATGCGCACGCGCGCCAGCAGGTCGCCGCGCTCACCGCCCTTGGCCCGCGAGCGCGGTGCGCCGCGCCCCTTGAGGCGGAGCAGCTTGCCGTCCTCGGAACCGTGCGGCACCTTGACCGTGACGCTGCCGCCCTCGGGCGTGGGCACCTGCACCTGTTCGCCGAGCGCCGCTTCCGCGAGCGTCACCGGCACATCGACGATGAAGTCGTCGTCGCGTCGCTCGAACAGCTCGCTCGGCTCGACCTCCACGCGCACGATCAGGTCGCCGGGCGGGCCACCGTGCTCGCCGGGTTCGCCCTTGCCCTTGAGCCGGACCTTGGACCGGTCCTTCACGCCCGCGGGGATCTTCACGCGGTAGCGCACGGTGCGTGTCTGGTGGCCGCTGCCGCGGCAGGTGCCACAGGGCGTCTCGATGATGCGCCCCTCGCCCTGACACCGCGTGCACGGCGAGCTCATCGCGAACGGGCCCTGGCTCTGGTTGACCATGCCGCGTCCGTCGCACTGCGGGCAGCGCTTGGGCTTGGTGCCGGGCTTGGCGCCGGATCCGTGGCAGGTCCCGCAGTCGACCTGGCCCTCGACCGGCACCTTGACCTCGACGCCCTCGAGCGCGTTCTCGAACGACAGCTTCACCTGCTTGGCGATGTCGTTGCCGCGTCGCGGCCGCCGCGCCTGCTGCTGGGCCCCGCCGCCCGCGCGCCCGAACAGGTCGCCCAGGTCGCCGAGGTTGATGCCGGCCCCGCCGAACAGGTCGGCGAAGTCGAACCCCTGCGCCCCGCCTGCGCCCGCGCCACCTGCTCCCGGAAAGCCGCCCGGGAAGCCCTGGAAGCCACCCGCGCCGCCCGCGCCCGGGAATCCGCGACCGTTGCCGCGCACGCCCATGTCGTAGAGCTTGCGCTTCTGCGGATCCTTGAGCGTGTCGTAGGCCTCGTTGACCTCCTTGAAGCGCTCCTCGGACTTGGCATCGTCGGGATTGCGGTCCGGATGCAGCTCGCGCGCCTTCTTGCGGTAGGCCGTGCGCAGCTCGTCCTCGGTCGCGCCCTTGGGCACCCCGAGCAGCTCGTAGAAGTCGCGTCCGGCCATGGCGATCAGCCCCCGCCGCCCGCCACGATCACGCGCGCATGCCGCAGCACCCGCTCGCCGAGGCGCCAGCCCGACTGCAGCTCCTGGAGGATCGTGTCATCAGCCTCGCCGTTCGGGCCGGGCTGCACCATCATCGCCTCGTGCAGGTTGGCGTCGAACGCCCCGGAGGTGTCGATCCGCTCGAGACCGTGCGAGGAGACCACGCTCGTGAGTCGTGCATGGACGGTGCGCAGCCCATCGACCGCGGCCTCTGCAGCTGCGCCCTCGCGCGACGCGTGCTCGAGGGCCCGCTCGTTGTCGTCGATGACGGTGAGCAGCTCGCCGAGCAGTCGCGTCTCCGCGGCCGCGGACGCGTTCTCGCGCTCGCGCGCGGCTCGTCGCTTGTAGTTCTCGAAGTCGGCCGCGATGCGCTGGGCGGTGTCGCGCATCTCGTCGCGCTCCCCGGTCAGCTGCGCGACGGCCGCATCGAAATCCACCCGCGTCACGACGCCCTCGACCCCGGGCGGTACCGGGGGCAGGTCGCCGGTCAGGGGCGTGCCGGCGAGGGTCGTGCCCTCGCCGGCGCCCGCCGGATGTCCGTGTTCGGTATCCATGTCAGTCGCTCTCGTTCGTGGTCAGCGATGCGGGACGGCGCCTCAGGCCTTGGCCGCGGGCTCGTCCTCCTCGATGACCTCGACGTCCTCGACGTCCTCGTCCTCGTCCTGCGGTGCAGCGGCATCGGCGCCGGCGTCGTCGCCGTCCGCGTCACCCTGCACGTCGGCATACACGGCCTTGCCGAGCTCCTGCGATGCCTCGGCGAGCGCCTCGACCTTGGGCTGCAGGTCGTCGGGCGAGGTCGCCGTCTCGATCGCGTCCTTGAGCTCCTTGAGCGAGTCCTCGATGCCTGACTTCACGTCGTCCGACACCTTGTCCCCGTGCTCCTTGAGCGCCTTCTCGGTGGAGTAGGCGAGGGCCTCGGCCTGGTTCTTGGCCTCGACCAGCTCCTTGAGCGCCCGCGCCTCGTCGGCGTGGGTCTCGGCGTTCTTCATCATCTCCTGGATCTCGGCCTCGTCCAGGCCCGAACCGCCGGAGATCTTGATCGCCTGCTCCTTGCCCGAGCCGAGGTCCTTCGCCGTGACATTGAGGATGCCGTTCGCGTCGATGTCGAACGTCACCTCGATCTGGGGCAGGCCGCGCGGCGCCGGCGGGATGTCACTCAGCTGGAACTTGCCGAGCGTCTTGTTGTAGGCGACCATGTCCGACTCGCCCTGCGCGACGTGGATCTCCACGCTCGGCTGGTTGTCCTCGGCGGTCGAGAAGACCTCGCTCTTCTTGGTCGGGATCGTGGTGTTGCGCTCGATCAGGCGGGTGAAGACGCCTCCCTTGGTCTCGATGCCGAGCGACAGCGGGGTGACGTCGAGGAGCAGGACGTCCTTGACCTCGCCCTTGAGCACACCGCCCTGGATCGCC
>JAOPYU010000358.1 GCA_025964455.1 Thermoleophilia bacterium
GTCGCTGCTCGATGAGGCGATCGCCCTTGTGGAGCAGGACCTCACGACCATCCCCGAAGTCATCCGCAACATCTACACGGCCTGAGGTTCACGCGATGTCTGTCACCGATCAGCTCGAGGTCGCGGCTCCCGGCGTGCCCCTGGGCGAGAAGGCCAAGAAGAAGTCGATCCTGCAGTTCGAGCTGACGAAGAAGAAGGTCCCGCGCAAGGACCTGATGCACTTCTCGCGCCAGCTGGCAGTGTTCATCAAGGCTGGCATCCCCATCCTCGACGCCCTGAAGACAATTGAGGAGGAGGTAACGAATAAAGCATTCAAGGCCGTCCTCGACGACATCATCAACGAGCTCCGCGGCGGAGCGACCTTTGCTGTGGCGGCTGCGATGCACCCCGAGGCGTTCCCACCCTTCTACCTGGGGATCCTGCAGTCAGCCGAGCTCACGGGGCGCCTGGACACAGTTCTTGTGCAGCTGTCCGACTACATCGATCGAGACCTCGAAGCGCGAGGCAAGATCAAATCGGCACTCACGTACCCGGCTGTGATCATGGTTATGTCCGTGGTCGTCGTCATCATCCTCGTGGGCTTCGTGCTTCCGCGGTTCAAGACCTTCTTCGAGAACCTGCACGTCGAACTTCCACTCCCAACGCGGATGCTCCTGGCTACGGCCGACTTCCTGACCAGCTTCTGGTACATCATCGCAGCCATTGTGCTCGCCGTGGTATTGACAGTGGCTCTTGCCCTGCGCACCGAGCGGGGACGGGTTCTCCGCGACGGGATGATCCTGCGAACTCCGGTACTTGGCGACCTCATGAAGCACGTCGTCCTCGAGCGCTTCTGCCGCATCCTGGCGTCAATGATGAGTGCAGGCGTGGCGCTCCCGGAAGCGATGCGGGTGACCTCCGAGGCGGTCAGCAACCGCGTGTACCAGGCGGGCCTCAACGAGGCTCGCGAGGCAATGATGCGAGGCGAGGGACTTGCCCGCCCGCTGGGGGACAGCGGTCTGTTCCCCGGATCCGCCCGGCAGATGTTCCGTGTGGGCGAGGACACCGGGACCCTGGACGACCAATTGCATACGGCGGCTATCTACTTTGAGCGCGAGCTCGACTACAAGATCAAGCGCTTCACGAGCCTGTTCGAGCCAGCCATTCTCGTTTTCGTCGGCCTTGTAGTCGGCTTCGTCGCCATCGCCCTGGTCTCCGCGATGTACGGCGTTTTCGGTCAGGCGAATAAGGTCTGACATGAAGATGCCGGCACGGGATGAGAGTGTGGGCTCCTCACTCATCGAGGTTCTCATCTCGATCGCGATCATCGGCGTCTGCTTCGGCGGACTTCTGGGCGCCATGGGCACCTCCGTGGTCGCGTCTGGAGTCAATCGGGAGCAAGCTGACGCCCACGCTGTTCTCGTCTCCGCAGCGGAGGCCGTCAAGGACGACAGCCGCAACCCCTTTACGTGCACGACGGCGGACTACAACCCGCTGTCGGGCGTGATGTTGCCCACTGACTGGATGACGGCGGGCGCGAGCGGGAGCGTTCGGCTCGGCACGGCGACGGACACGCCCGCAGCGGCTCCCCAGACCGGCTACTGGGACGGCGTGGGGTTCCACCCGACGACATGCTCGTCCGCGACGGACCTACAGCGCATCACGCTGATCGCGACCAGTCCCGGCAAGCGGGCGACGGAACGTCTCACGATCTTCAAGCGGCGACCGTGAGGAGCCAACCGGGGGCCGAGAACGGCTTCACGCTTGTCGAGCTGCTCATGGTGGTGCTGATGACTGGAATCATCATCACCGCTCTGGCCAGCGCATTCACTGTGGGGCTGCAGAATACGTCCGCAACGGGAACGCGTCTTAGCGAATCCGGGGATCTTCAGCTCCTGTCCGCGTACTTCCCGTCAGACGCGCAGAACGCGGGGCCCCTCCCCGCCGATGTGACCACAACGGCGAGTGCAACGGCCGGCTGCACCGGCTCCCTACTCGGCGGCAACGTACTCGCGCTGCGCTGGCAGGACGGCCAGACGCTGGCGGAATACGGCGTGACCTATCGCACCGCGCGGGTCGGCGGCGAGGAGCAGCTGCTCCGGTATGCCTGCTCCGGCGGGACCACGACGTCCATTGTTATCGCTCGGAGCCTCCGGGCCACGGCCGGGGCGGTGGCCACGATCAGCCAGGCGCCAAGGATGACGATGACCTTGACGCTCGCGAGCGGGTTCACGGCGGGTGTCACTGCGGTACGTCGGTCGATCCCCGGAGTCGCCGCTGCTGCCTCCCCCGCGCCACCCGTGTGCGCTCTCACCTCGGCTGCACTGAGCCCGTCCACGGCGGAGACGACTCCGGTCGGGCTCCTTCTGGTCGTGCCTGTCCTGACCGTGACGGTCACAGGTCCGTGCGGGACTCTCTCGGTCCAGTATTCGCCCGGCGGCGGCTCAACGCGCAGCCAGCCGCTGACAGGTGGAGGAACTCGGTCGGCGATGCTCACGAACAACGGCTGGACGGCAGGTGACCGGCAGCTGTCCATCCTCGACGGCAGTACCGCGCTGGGCAGTGTGCCCTTCACCGTGACAAACGCTCCGGCCTGCACCGCGGTACTGGCGTCCGTATCGCCGAGCGCAGGTGTGCGCTCCGCGAACCCGGCCCCGAACACTCTGACCGCGCCTGGGACCGTCACGGTGACAGCGACGTTCGCCAGCTCCTGCGGCGTCGCGGCTCTTGTCTACGACGCGGTCAGCGCCGCGAGCGCACCGTCGGCATCGACCAGCGCCTTCGTGGGATCGGGACCGAGTCGCAGCGCGGTCGTCCCGGCGACGACGGCCTGGTCGGACGGTCCTCACACGCTCTTGATCAAGGAAGGCGCCGAGCTGTTGACACAGGCCACGTTCACAGTCACGCCCGCTGCCTGCAGCGTTGCGTCCATCGCGCTCAGTCGATCTTCAGTGAACGAGAACAACGGTGACATAAACCAGAACGTCGACGTGCAGGTGAACACCACTGGCGTGTGCTCCGGCTTGCGTATCAGCTTCGTCCCAGGGACCGCCCCGGCATTGCGAAACCTCACCGAGACCTATGCCGGGTCAAGTGTCTGGCAAGGCACGATCCCAAAGAACACCTACACGTGGACCCGCGGCACGAAGCGGATAACTCCCCAATTGAGTGACGGCACGTCGCTCAGCCCCACCGCTGATCTGCAGGTGAATTGATGCGGCGCAACCTGGACTCTCGCTCAGACGACGGAGTCATCCTCGTCATCACGCTGGCCTTCTTGGCATTCTTCGGATTGGTGGCTGTGGCGCTGCTCGCCCAGGGCGGCGCAGGCCTAAGGAGCACCGGCGCGGTGGGTGAGCTGGGCAAGAAGCTCTACTCGGCAGACGGTGCGGTCGATCTCGGTATCGAGGCCGTGCAAGCCGATCAGACGCTCTGCCCTGACCTCGCAGCCGGCGAGCGCACCATCAGCCCGTCGGTGGTCGTCGACGGCGACGCCAACCCGGTCGCCCTCACCTGCCGCACGCTCGACAACGGCAGCAGCGGAGGGTGGCAGGGCTACGGAATAGTCACGACGAGCTCCGCGACCGACAGCCTGCAGACGCAGAGCGGTGCCGATAAAACCGTGACGGCGCCGATCTTCAACGCGGGGGGCATCTCTGGCGTGAAGGACGTGCTCGTCTCTGGCGCCAACTACTTCCAGGCCGGCACAACTTGCACCGGCAGCGCCTCCGCGTCGCCCTCGCCGCCATACGGTGTCCTCTGCGGCCGACCGGCGCCGCTCCTAAATGCGACTCTGCCTGCCGTTCCCCCCGCGACCAACCCTGCACCGGACACGCTCACACGACCGGGTTGCACGATCTTCAGCCCAGGGGTCTACACCAGCCCTCCGGTGCTAGGGGACAACAACTACTTCAAGAGCGGTGTCTACTACTTCAACGACGTCGGGACCTGGAACATTGCCAAGCAGTCGGTGGTCGGTGGGACATCGGGTGGCGAGGCGTCGGAGCTGGCCCTCCCCTGCTACAACGAGCTGGCGCCGAACGGCAGCGGCGTCGAATTCGTCCTGCGCGGAAACTCCACGATGAGCGTCAGCAACCAGGCGACCGTCGAGCTCTTCTCCAGACGACCTAACAGCACGGATGGCAGTCCCGGCATCTCGCTGTACGTCGAAGGCAGCCGGACCGCGGCGGCACTGACTCAGACCAACGGCAACGCCCGCTTCGTCATCCACGGCACCCTTTACAGCCCCGACGCGGAGGTGCTGACGAACGCGACGGGGTCAGTCTCGTTCTGGGTGCTCAACGGCATCGTGGCTAAGAAGTTCCGGCTCCAGTCCACCGGTGACGCACTGAAGATCACGACTACGGCGACACCAAGCGGACGCCGCGTTCTCATTACAGCGACAGCAACAGGATCGGCGGGCGCGCGCAGCGTCATGGCCAACGCGGTCGTCGACATCGCCGGGGATGCGGCGCACACCATTTCTCTGGTGTCGCGACGGACCTGGTGACAGGCCCGCAAGGTCGTCCGAACGGGCAGATGGTTTCGGCCGAACGACCGATCCGGTGGCCCCGCTGCGAGGTGACGATAGGTGCAGGCGGACGGGGCGTCCGCACCCACCGAAGGGAAGCGCATCATGTTTGACCGGCTTCGTAACCGGCTCGACGCCGGCCGACAGGACGGCTTCACCCTTATTGAACTCCTGATCGTCATCGTGATCCTGGGCATCCTCGCCGCGATCGTCGTGTTCGCGGTCGGCGGGATCACCGACCGCGGTCAAACGTCGGCGTGTAAGGCCGATTTGAAGACCGTGCAGGTTGCAAGCGAGGCCTACAAAGCGCAGACCGGCAGCTACGCGACAGGCATGGCCCAGCTGAAGCCCGGCTTCATCCAGGAGGTTCCTACGACAGTGAGCTACTCCGGCGGCGGTGCAACCGCTCCGGTCATCGGGGCAGCGGGTACATGCGCACCGGCTCCCGCTGCGACGTAACTAGCGCAACAACTCCATACGGACACCCTGCTCATCCCACTCGGGATCTTCAGGGATCCGAATGACGGCCCGGGCAGCGATGCGCCGGGCCGTCACCATGTCGGCCATCGCGTCGAGCAGGTGCCGC
>JAOPYU010000325.1 GCA_025964455.1 Thermoleophilia bacterium
GAACTGATCGGTCGAGAATCGGAACCGCTTCTCGTCCGCGATGCGTGCCTTGGTCTGGATGCACAGCAGCGCGTCGTGGGGCTTTGCGTGCTCCTGCAGCAGGTAGTGAACGTCGGAGGTGATGACGGCCGGCAGCCCGAGGTCGACCGAGATGCGGCGCAGCTTGGCGTTGATCGCCTCCTGGCTCATGCCGTTGTCGGCGACGACCCCGTTGTCCTGGATCTCGACGTAGACGTTGTCGGCCCCGAAGATCTGCTTGAGCCGGTCGACCTCTTCTCGCGCGCCAGCGTCGTTGCCCTCGAGGATGTACTGCTGCGTCTTGGACGCCATGCACCCGGTCAGGCAGATCAGGCCCTTGGTCTTGGCCGCCAGGTGCTCGTAGTCCGTGCGCGGCTTGTAGTACATGCCTTCCAGGCACGCCTGCGAGCTGAGCGCCATCAGGTTCTGCCAGCCCACGTTGTCGGCCGCCAGCAGCGTCAGGTGCGTCGTCTCCGACCGCGTTCCATCGGGCATCGCCTTGAGCGCCTGATCCTGGGTGAGGTAGGCCTCCATCCCCAGCACGGGCCGGATCCCGGCCTTGGTGGCCGTCCGGTACAGCTCCAGCGTCCCCGCCATCGTGCCGTGGTCGGTGAGCCCGACATGGGCCATCCCGCACTCGCACGCCCGATCGACCATCGGCCCGATCTGGTTCGCCCCGTCCAGGATCGAGTACTCCGAATGGACGTGTAGATGCGAGAAAGCGGGCGCCGACGACATATCCGGCATTCTACCTAGGGTTCCGGACAGAGTAGCGATGGGCTACCGGGGCGGTGGTCCGCATCGAAACCCTCATGCGGCGCGCTCACTTCACGCGCATCCACTCAGTTAGTCGCGGTCGTCGGGGGAGCTCAAGTCCACGTGGCCGAGCATCCACGACAAGTAGATGCTGCTCACCACCGAAACGGCCAGCATCAACTTCAAGCCCCAGGTATCCAGATGGGGAACCCCGACTGCCGCGAGCATGAACAACGGAACGAAGGGCGCGAACCACTTGGCTATACCGATCCTGATGGCCGGCTCTGAGCTCCACACCAACCATCCGTAGAACGCAACGGGCACGAGCATCGGGAGCACAGGCAGGTCGATCAAGCTATCTCCGAGCCGGGGGATCATCACTACGAGACGCATGCCCACACTGACCCCGGTAGAGACCCCCGTTCGATACGAAGATGGTACGAAACATGCGGTGCTGGGCACAGCCGCACCATGACGAATCTCTACTTCTTCGCGCACATGGTCGGCCTGGTCCTGCTCGCTGCCGGGATTGGCGTGGCCAATTACTCCGGGATCATGGTGGGCGTGGCTAAGCGCTCGTCGGAGATCGCGCTGTGGTCACGCGTGAACTACCGGATCGAGCACATCGCGACGCTCCCGGGCGCGCTCGTGCTCCTGGTCTCCGGCATCCTCATGGTCGAGGACCGCGGCTACTCCTTCGGGGATGCTTGGATCACGGCAGCGTTCGGGCTCTGGGTGCTCGCGGTAGTCATCGGCGCCGGCGTGCTCGGGCGCCACGCCAAGAAGGTGCATCGAGCCGCCACAGAGGCCGTAGCCGCCGGGCGCGAGGATGATCCGGAGGTGATCCGCCTGTCGAGCGGACCGCTCGGCCCGATCCTCGGGAACCTGCTCAACCTGATCGTCGTGGCGTTCCTGTACGTGATGATCTACAAGCCCGGCATGTGATCAGCGCGGGCCTTTTCCCCGTCATCCAGCGGCACGCTTGAGCCGGCTGCTCCGGCCGCGCGTCCGCTCCACCAATGACGCGACCGCATTGACGATCACATCGCGGTCCTCGTACATGACGAGGTGTCCGACGTCGTCGATGAAGTGGGTGCGCACGTCGGGGATGGTGCGCGCGACGCGCGCGGCGGAATCGAATGTCGTGATGCGGTCCTCGCGTCCCCAGATGAGTTCGACGGGCTGGCGCAGTTCGCGGGCGACGTCGAACAGGTCGGCTTGGATCGCGGCTTCGCGGGCGGCCATCGTGCTGCGACCCTGCGCCGCTCCGGCGACGAGCGCTTCGGCCTCGCCCGGCTGCAGGCTCTCGAGCGGGCGGTGCACCATGAGCGAGAAGGCGAGCGATCGGATGGGAGTCGCCTTCATCGCGCTGCTGGCACCGAAGCGCAGGCCATGGCGCCACACCTCGAACGCGAGCTGGTAGCGGCGCGAGGCGAGGCTCGCGAATCGCCGACTCCAGAAGCCCGCGGGCGACACGAGGCACAGCCCCGCGACACGGTCGGGCTGGCGTGTTGCGAGCGTCGCGCCAACCGTCCCACCCAGCGAGTGGCCGACCAGCAGGAAGCGATCGATACCGATCGCCTCGAGCTGCTCGCCGATGGCGTCACTGACACCGTCGAGCGTCCACTCGTCGGGGGCGGGTGACTGCCCGAATCCTGGGAGATCGATGGTGATGACCTCGCCGTGTTCGCTGATGCGCGTGGCGAGCGCCTCCCAGTGGCGCTGGGTCCCGCTCAGGCCGTGCAGCAACACAATCGGGAGGGCGCCCGGCCGAGCAGCTTCGGATGCCGGATACCGCGTGTAGGCAAGCTCGTGCGGATGCTTTCGGACACGAGCAAGGGTCCGAACGACCGGCGCGTGCGCGAGCCGGTCGACGAGCCCGAATGTGGTGGGGAAGGTGAGCATCTGCTCACTAGCTTCCACATCGAGCAATCGCTGAACCTTGGACCGGAACCCCGATATTTCGCGTTCCGGCAGACCGCGTCAGTCGCCGCCTCCGCCGCCGCCACCATCGCCGCCGCCGCTGTCGCCGCCGCCCCAGCCACCGCTGTCGCCGCCACCACCGCTGTCGCCGCCGGAATCCCCCCGAACAGGCCGCTCAGCCACCCGCCCCCTCCATCGCTGTCTCCGCTGCGGTCGGGCGAGCTGTCCACGAACGGCACGCCGCCCACGTACGAATCCGTGTGGGTCCGATGGCTCCCATCGTCGCCCGGGCGCCGACGGTTGCGGTCAGAAGCGCGGGACAGCAGCACCATCATGATCACGACGATGACGGCGAAGATGAGGATCGGGACGAGGATGAACATGCCCGGAGCCTCACCGATCGGCACGCGTTACGAACGTCTGGTGATCAACGAGGTCACCGTCTCGAGCACGACGTCGCGTGCCTCGAACATGACCATGTGACCGATGTCGTCGAGGAACCGCGTCTGCACGTCCGGGATCGCTGCGGCGACACGATCGGCGGTCTCGAAGGGCGTGATGCGGTCCTCGCGTCCCCAGACCAGCTCCACCGGCTGCTCGAGCCCCGCGACCACGTCGAACAGGTCGGCTTCGATGGCGGCCTCGCGGGCCTGCACGGTGCTGCGGCCCTGGGCGGCGCCCGCGACGAGCAGCTCGGCCTCGCGCCGGGTCAGGCTCGCGAGCGGGCGGTGCGCCATCGCGAAGAACGCCAGCACACGCATCGGCGGCGCCTTCACCACGTTGCCGGCGCCCAGCAGCACTCCGCGTCGCCAGACGGCGAAGGCCAGCTCGAACCGCTTCGAGGCGGGCGATTCGAAGGTCCGGCCCCAGAATCCGGCCGGGCTGATCAAGCCGAGCGCACGGACGCGTTCCGGCGCGCGGGCCGCGAGCAACACGCCGATCGAGGCGCCGAGCGAGTGGCCGACGAGCATGCATCGGTCGACGCCGAGCGCATCGAGTTGCTCGATCACCGCGTCGCATGCGCCATCGAGCGTCCAGGCTGCAGGCGCCGGTGACGCGCCAAAGCCCGGCAGGTCCAGCGTGATCACGTCGCCCAGGTCGCGCAATCCGGAGACGGCCGGCTCCCAGTGGTACCGGGTGCCACTCAATCCGTGAAGGAGCACGATCGGCAGCGAATCGGCCGGCGCTCCGGGTCGAGCCGGATGTCGGGTCCATGCCATGGCGCTCGGCATCGAGACCGTCGCGCCTCTCCGAGAGATCCGACCCAGCGCTGCCGCGATCGGAAACGGTTGTGGAATCGACAGCGGCATGTCCTGAAATACGCACCAAGCCCCCGATCAGTTGGCGGCCCACCAGTTCCTGCAGGTCTCATGCACGCGCGCCGCGATGCCGATCCACCCATATGCCCTCGATGCAGTGCACCGCCCGCCGCATGGCGTGGTCGATCGCCTGCGTGCTCACCATCGTGAGTGCGGCGGCCACGCATGCCGCGACATCGGGCTCGGTCGTCGGCGCCACCGTGCCGAGCGCGGTGCTGCTCACCAACTCGTGCACCGGAGCGCCCGCGACGCAGTTCGGCAACGTAGCGCCCGGGTCGGCCGTCCTCACCGATCGCGCCGGCGGACGCTGCCGCATCGGCTTCCAGTCCAGCAACGACACGGCGATGCTCCGGGTGGTGCAGTCCGGTGGCACCGGTGTCGCCATGACGGGTCGCGCGGGTGGCTACACCAATCGCGTCCCCTCCCCTGATGCGGCATTCCAGTACAGCGCGGTCGACCCGGCGACCCCGACGACCGCCTGGATGGTCGACTGGGATTCCAACGTGTTCAAGACCACCAACGGCGGCGCGGGGACGACCGGGTGGAACTACCAGTCAAATGCCTGCTCCTGCCTCCCCAACACGCTCGAGGCGAGCGCCGCCGGCTCGCTCTGGCTTGGCGCCAATGCCGGCGTGATCCGTCGCAGCACGGATGGCGGAGCGACATGGAGCAACCTCGCGACGCCCCCGGCCGGACTTGGCACGTCCAACGTCAGGGTCATCAAGGCCGTCAGCTCGACGGTGCTGTTCATCGGTGCCGACCAAGGCAAGGTGTACCGCACCACCAATGGCGGCACGTCATGGAACGCCGTGACCGGCATTCCGGTCGGATTCGACATCAACACGCTCGATGCCTGGGATTCGACCCACGTCGCCGTCGTGCTCTACGACGGCTCGCCCACCGCTGCCTACGTCTCCACGAACGGCACCAGCTTCAGCGTCGCGACGCTCCCCAACTTCGGCGGCTGCAACGAACTCAACTGGGTGAGCGCGCTCGTCGTTGCGGCTGCCTGCGACGCCGGCAACGTCGCGTGGTCGACCGACGGAGGCCTGACGTACTCCTCGGTGAGTTCGGGTCTGACCGAACCGCTCTTCGACATCCACAGCGCATCCGCCTCCGCGATCTGGGTGGTGGGGACGCGCGGAGCGATGGCGTACTGGAACGGTACAACCTGGACCAAGGTCGACCCGGCAGGCGCGCGGCACAACCTGCTGACGATGGCGGGCGTCGGGACGACGGTGTACGTCGGTGGCAACGGCCAGAACGTGATCGGCACCAACAGCGGCAACCCATGGACACGTCAGCGAATCGGGACCGCATCCATGCTGGACGCGGACAGCGCCGGCGGCACCGTGCTCGTCGCCGGGGATCGCGGTCAACTGCTGCGTTCGACGGATCGCGGCGTGACCTTCGCGGCGCCGGTCACGGTCGGCGCCGCGAACGCCATCAACGGGGTCGATGCGATCGATGCCACGAAGGCGGTGGCGGTCGGCGACAAGGGCACGATCCTGAGCACGGTCAACGGTACGACGTGGACGAACGTGGCACCGGCCGGCTTGGCGACGACCAACCTGCTCGCCGTCGCGGCCATCGATTCGCGCTCTTGGTGGGTGGTCGGCGGATCCGGCACGATCCTGCGAACTGACGACGCCGGCGCGAACTGGACGACCCTGAGCAGCGGCACCGCCAACCTGCGTGCCGTCACCGCGCCGACGCAGAACGTGGCGTGGGTCGCAGGCGATGACACCATCAAGCGCACGAGCAACGCCGGCCGGACGTGGACGGAGCAGAACCCCTCGTCAGGTGCTGCGTGGCTGTCGATATCGGCTCCCGACGCCGCGACCGCGTACGTCGTCGGTGGGTTCTCCGGCCTGCGCAAGACCACGGACTCGGGCGGGACGTGGTCGCCATCGGTCAACCCGTCCGGCCAGTACATCGAGGCCGTCGAAGCGGTAGACGCCACACACGTGTGGATGGCCGACGGCGCCGGCATCAACCGCACGCAGGACGGAGCCACCTGGACCAACGAGGGCAACGCCTACGGCGACCAGTGGGCGCTCGCAGCGGTCGACGCCAACCTGGCGATCAGCGGCAACATGAACGGTCGCGTCGATGCACGCACGTCCGCAGCATCGATCGCTAACTACGGGGCAGGCAACAACTGGAGCTCGGGTGCCGGCACGGGCATGTTCGGCATGTGCCTGCAGGCCCTGACCGGCGCGAACGCCGACTGGACCGTCGACGTGACCGGCACCGCCAACTTCTGCGAAGCAACGGGCACGGATCCATGGGTTCCGGTTCCCGCGGCACCGAGCAAGGTGGCGCATACGCTGACCGCCGGCGGCGCCGGCCAGGCCGACTTCGTGTTCGCGCTGCGACCCGCCTCCAATACGCCACCGGGCGACTACAGCGCCGCGGTCGTCTTCGAGGCCCTCGCCCCCGACGCCTGACCTAGGCTGCAGGCTCGGCGATCGGCAGCTCGAAGCCGAAGCTGGACCCGCCACCGAGCCGGCTCGCCACGTGCATCTGGCCGTCCATCGCCTCGACGAGCCCCTTGGACACGACCAGTCCGAGCCCCGAGCCTGAGATCGGCCCCGTCTCCGCGCCGAGCCGCTCGAACGGGTCGAACAGCTTTCCCATCGCGGCGGGCTCGATGCCGGGACCGTCGTCGTCGACCGCCACGCGCACGACATCGCCGCCCTCGACCTCGATCGTCAGGCGGACCGACCCGCCCTCGTCGTTGTACTTGATCGCGTTGGAGACGAGGTTGAGCAGCACCTGGCGCACGCGCATCGGATCAGCGAGCACCGGCGGGCACGGGCCGCTCGGCGGCCCCTCCAGGGTGATGTTCCGAACCGCGGCGAGCGGCTCGGACATCGTCAGGACCTCGTCGATGACGGCAGGCACGTCGACGCGCTCCAGGTGCAGGGTCATCTTGCCTGCCTCGATGCGCGCCACGTCGAGCAGCTCGTCCACGAGCGAGGACAGGTGGTCGCCACTCTCGGTGATGTGGGAGACGTACTCGCGCGGCTTGTCCTCCAGCTCGGCGCGCATGAGCAGGTCGGAGAAGCCTCGAATCACCGCGATCGGCGTCTTGAGCTCGTGGGAGATGTAGGAGAGGAACCGGCTCTTGGCCTCGTTGGCATCAGCCGCCTCGCGGCGGGCGACGTCGAGCCGGCGCGCGTCGCGGATCGCCCGCGACGTGAGCGCCAGCAGGGCCAGCATCGCGGCGGCGAGGCTGACAAGCGCGACGTGCGGCCAGCGGTCGTCCGGCAGGTCCGCGAGGATCCCGCGTTCGGGTGCGACCACCGCGACTGACAACGACGTGTCCTCCACGCGGCTGACGACGTAGCGGTCGCCGTCATCGGTGCCCGAGGCGCGACCCGTGCGAACTGCGGTGACGACGGCGGCGGGGGCCTTCTCCTCGCCCCGTTGCCCCACACAGGTGCCGGTGCGATCGAACAGGTACATGTCACCGTCTTCGGGCAGCGTGACGGAGCCGAGCGCGTCGATGATGCCTTCGCCGGCGAGCTGGCGCGGGTACCCGTTCACGATCACGCGCTCGCGGCCATCCTCGGTGCGGTAGGGCACGTGCAGTTCGAGCACGTCGCCGGCCGGGGTCGGCAGGACATCGGACATCTGCAGGCGCTGGGTCTTCGCGGCCGTACCCACGAGCGGCGAGGCCTCGACCTCGACGACTCCCTGCGTGACGTGCGATGCGACGAGGGTGCCGTCACCCTCGAACACCGCAAGGTATGGCAGCAGCGCGGCGGTGTTGCCGGTGAAGTTGACGAGCTGGCGTTCGGTGACGTCGCCGCTCAGTGTCAGCCGCGCGCTGTTGGCGAGCGATGCGGCGCTCTGGCGCAGCGATCCGGAGATCAGCTGCGCGGAGATCTCGCCACGATCGTCGAAGCGCTCGAAGGCGTCATCGCGCGCGCGTGCGTGCGAACGCTCGATCCCGTAGGTGAGCCCCGCAACCAATATCACCGCGATGGCGGCGACAGCAGCGCGCAGCGCCACGGGCAGCCCCACGTGCCTCACAGGCGCGTGCTCGGTGGGGAGATCGACATTCGTCACCCCACGAACGTACCCAGTGGGCCGTCAGAACAGCCCGCCGAGCTTCTCGCCGATCGCTCCACCACCGAAGCCACCGATCAGGCCGCCGACGATCGCACCGACTCCGGTCCCGATCACCGGCACGACCGAGCCGAGCGCGGCGCCTGCCGCGGCGCCCGCCATGCCGCCGGCGAGTCCGCCCGCGACGTTGCCGGTCTGCTTCTTGGATTCCTTGCCGAACCCGCCCTCGGCCTCCATCGTCTTGTGGATGCCCCAGATGCCGAACCCGGCGCTGGCCACGAGGCCGATCGGGCCGGCCGCCTTGCCGACCTTGGAGAGCAGGCTCGCGCCCTTGGCGGCCGTGGCGGCGCCGGTCGCTGCGCCGACACCCCTGGTCGCGGCGCGTGCGGCGTCATCGACGGCCGCAGCTCCGCCACCGGCGACGACCTTGGAGACACCCCCGCCTGCCTTCGCGACATCGGCGACATTGTCGCCCTGCTTCATCCACAGGGCGTACTTGA
Source organism: Thermoleophilia bacterium (assembly GCA_025964455.1). The sequence continues at coordinate 8,594 of JAOPYU010000325.1, forward strand.
GCATGTCCTTGCCCGAGAGCTTGGTCGCCTCGGTCAGGTGACGAGCGCCGGCGTTGTAGACCATCTTCTTGCCGGGGTGCAGGAGCCGGTTGGTCCCGCCGGCGCGTGAGCGCAGCGCGCTGACGGCCTCCGCCCGGATCGCGGATTCGGTCGCGGTGCCGAGAGCAGCCACGGGAACGCCCCGCACGTGCAGGTTCTGGATCGCCTTGGCAGCGCCCGCGGCGCCGTTCTTCTCCAGCTGCGCGAGCATGCGCGTTGCGGCCGAGACCTCCGACGCCGTGCCGGTGAGCGCAGCCCGCGAGAGCGACTTGACGAGGTTGCCCTGCGAGCGCGCCAGCAGGGTGGTGCCGGCGCCCGCTGCGAGCGTGAGGCCGCCGAGCGCCGCGTACTGCAGGTGTTCCTGCCCCTTCGCGGCGAGCACCTGCTCGTTGACGGTCTTCAGCTCGGCCTTGCCTTCGGGCGTGGACGAGTAGTACTCGAGCGCCTGCGCAAGTTCGGCGTCGCCGATGCCCGTGGAGCCGAGCTGCTGCAGCACGAGCAGCTGGGTCTTGGAGTCGAGGCCCTGCGCGTCGAGCGCGTCGCGGAACTTCTCCTTCCACGCCTTGTTCCAGCCGGGCTTCGCGGCGCCGCCCTCGGACGGGGCCGAGCCGGGCTGGGCCGCGGCCTGCTGGGCCGCGAGCTGTTCCTGCACCTTGGGATCCTGCAGCTCCACGACGACCTCGTCGTAGAGCGCGCCGAGTTCCTCGGGCGACATGCCGCTCGCCTGGAGCGCCGCGAGCTGCTGCTCGTCGAACACGCCGAGCGCGGCGAAATCGGAGACGTTGGCAGGCTGCGCGCCGAGCGGACCCGCCCCGGTGGTGGCGGGCTGCGTGCCGGCAACCGGGCTGGTGCCGGCCTGCGGGTAGTAGGGCTGCGCCGCGACCTGACCACCGCCCATGTAGGGCTGGGCCGTGACCTGGCCGCCGCCCGTGTAGGGCTGCGCGGAGACCTGCCCGCCAGCCGGGACGTAGGGCTGCGAGTACGGATCGACGGGCTGGCCCGTGTAGGGATCGACGAACGGGCTCGCGGCCTGCGGCGCGGAGTACTGCGCGGCGTACGGATCATTGTAGGCGGCGGCGTACGGATCCGGCTGCGCATATGCGTACGGGTCCATCCCCTCGTAGGGATCGACCTGTGTCTCATACGGCGCGTAGCCCTGGCCGGCGTACTGCGCTGCGCCGCTGGCGGCGGCTGGATTGATCGGCGTCATCTGGATTTCCCTTCCATGGGTGCCTGTGTCGGCGTGCTCCGGCTCCCAGAGCCAGCGTGGGGGCGAACCGGCGATCACCGAACGGGAGGAACTACCTAGGTTTGCGCGGGGTGGCAGGATTGGGGAATGACTGCACTCGGCAATTCCGGCATCGACGTCACCCCGCTGTGCCTGGGCGGCAACGTCTTCGGGTGGACGATCGACGCTGCGGCGTCCTTCGCCGTGCTCGACGCCTACCACGAGCTGGGCGGCCGCTTCATCGACACGGCCGACATCTACTCCACCTGGGTGGAGGGCAATCGCGGCGGCGAGAGCGAGCGGATCATCGGCAGCTGGCTGCGCGATCGCGGCATCGACGACGTGGTGGTGGCGACCAAGGTGGGACTCGAGATGCCGGAGGGATCCGGGCTGTCGCGCGACTACGTGCTCGCGGCGTCGGAACGCTGCCGCGAGCGGCTGGGCGTCGACGTGATCGACGTGCTCTACGCGCACCGGCCCGACACGGCGACCCCCATCACGGAGACCATGCGCGCGTTTGACGAGCTGGCGCAGGATGGCAGCGTGCGGGCGATCGGCCTGTCCAACTACGACGCGGGCCAGCTGCGCGAGGCGCTCGACGCGTGCGACGAGCATGGCCTGGCGCGCCCGGTCGTGCTCCAGCCCGAGTACAACCTGCTCACGCGCGGCGCGTACGAGGGGGAGCTGCAGGCGACCTGCGTCGAGGAGGGCCTCGCGGCGGCGCCGTACTACGCCCTCGCGTCCGGATTCCTCACCGGCAAGTACCAGCCGGATGCCCCGGCCCCCGACTCGCGGCGTGCGGGCGGCGTACTGCGCCAGTTCGGCACGCCCGAGGGCTGGGCCGCGCTCGCGGCGGTGGAGCAGGTCGCCGCGCGACACGATGCGACGCCGTCACAGGTCGCGCTCGCGTGGCTTCGTTCGCGCGGCGGGGTCGTGGCACCGATCGCCAGCGGCACCTCCCCCGCGCAGGTCACCGAGCTGATGGGTTCGGTCGACCTGGAGCTCACCCCCGACGACCTCGCCCTCCTCGACTGACACGCGAGAAAAAAAATCGGGTGACGTTGCTGCCGGAATCCGCCAACAACGTCACCAGATTTGTGTGGGTCAGGCCTCGGCCATCTCGAGGAGCAGCTCGAGGTGCCAGCGCGTGGCGTACTCGATGTCAGCCGCGAGGACACGTTCGTTGGGTGCATGCACGCCGGCCTGGTAGTCGGCCGGCGGCGTGTGCTGCCACGGCCACAGGCCGTAGGTGATCGTGCCCCACTCGCGGCGAAGGTGCGATGCGTCGGTGTAGAACGAGTTCATGGTCGGGACCATGACCAGCCGGCGACCGTCGACTCGCTCGAGCGCCTGTTCGCACGCAGCGGTGAATGCGCCGTCTGGATCCGATGAAGAGCCACCGACGGGTTCGGCCGCCGGGACCAGCTCCCAGTCGCCGTCGTCATCCCCGGTCGCGAGCTTGGCGGCCAGCTCGGCGAGCGCGTCCTCGACCCGGCCGCCCGGCAGCATCCGGCAGTCGATCCGAGCCACGGCGTGGTCCGGAATCACGTTGACCGCGCTGGAGCCGCGCAGCATCGTCGGCGTGAAGGTAGTCCGGGTGATGGCGTCGAGCGAGGCCGCGAGCTCGGGCACGGCGGCCTGCGCCGCGGCGACCAGAGCGTCGATCCCCTCCTCCGGGTCAGGCGCTGCTGCACCGAGGATCCCGCGCAGCATGCGGTCGGCAGCCGGCACGAGCTGCCGCTCGATCGGCGCGCGCTCGAGCGCGGTGATGGCCCGGGCGAGGGTGAGCACCGGGTTGGCGACGGCTCCCGGGTTGGAGGCGTGTCCGCCGGCCCCGCGCGCATGCAGCTCGATCGGCAGGAGCGCCTTGTCCGCCACGCCGTAGAGGACAGCGACCCGCCCGTCGGGGAGCGTGATGTGGCGTCCGCCACCTTCCTCGAGCGCCCAGTCGGTGCGCAGGTCGCGCCGGTGCTCGACGAGCCAGCGCATGCCGACACCGGCCGTGTTGACCTCCTCGTCCGACTGCGCGATGAGCCGTACGTCGCCCGCCGGCTGCACGCCGCTCTGCACGAGCGCGACGAGCGCGGCGGCGCGCGTGGCGACTTGCGCCTTCATGTCGACCGCGCCGCGTCCCCAGACGTATCCGGCCTCGTCCAGCACCCCGGCGAAGGGCGGGTGGGTCCACGCGTCGAGCTCGCCGGCGGGCACCACGTCAAGGTGACCACAGAGGGCGAGCGAGGGTCCCTCGCCGCGGCCCGCCACCGTGGCGACCAGGTTGCGCCGGTCCGGGTCGGGGCCGACCAGCTCGCTCTCCACGCCGTGCGCTGCAAGCCAGTCCTGCAGCACGCGCGCCGCGACCGTCTCGCGCCCGGGCGGATTGGAGGTGTCCACGCGGATGAGCGCGCGGGCGAGCTCCACCGCGTTGGGGCCAATGTCGGGGAATCGGCCGCGGGCCGTGATGGGGGGCTGGAGATCACTCACGCGCGGGCTTGTACCCACGCGCACCAATCCGCGCGCCACCCCGAGCCGGCGTCCGAGACAACAACCCGCCACGCCGTCGCAATCCAGGTACCGATGCGGTACTCATGTTGCGACGCCGCGCGGGTCGTGGTCGGGCGCCCGGTCCTACCGTTGGTCGCCGGCCTCGCGCTCGCTGCGCCACGCCTCGTAGCGGCGGACCAGGTCCGGATCGGGATCGGTCGCGCTCACCGGCTCCGGCTGGTCCCGCCCGGTGCGCTCGCGGTGCATGCGGTCCCGGACCGTGCGTGCGTGGTCGCACACGTCCCAGTGACAGTCGTAGACGAAGGCGTCCTCGAGTTCGTCCGCGGTGACGTCGCGCCCGATCGTGAATCCGGTGCGATCGGTGAAGACCGCGACCTTGCCGAGGTGCTCGGCTGGATCCAGCCGAGCAGCCGTCGAGTGCGGGCGCGCCACGATCTGGATGTTGGAGCCGAACCTGCTGCCGAGGTTGTGGATCCAGCGCACCGCGGCCCCGCACGACTCGCACTCCTGGAAGTTGCTGCGGTCGTCGCGGCGACGTTCATCGCGCCAGAGGCGATCGTAGAGCTCGGCGAGCTCGGCTTCGGTGGGCGGACGGCGCGCGGGCATGGACGCCCCATTCTGCGCAGCAGCGACGGACCCTCCCCCGGAAGACACGAACGCCCGCCGCGGCCGGAAGGCTGCGACGGGCGCTCGACGAGCTGGGCGTATCAGTCGTTCTGGATGATCTCGAAGACGTCCTCGAAGACGTTGAAGGCGTCGTGCGCGAGCTGCTTGACCTGCGCGGGCTGGTGCGAACCGAACTGCGTGGTCTGCACCTTGATCGCCTGCTCGAGGAGACCCTGGCCCTCGATGACGAGCTGGCGCGCGAGCACCAGGTCCTGGAACTCCGAGCGCGGCTCGGCGAGGAACAGCTCGGCGGCGGCGAGCTTCGCGAACTTCACGCCATCGGTGAGGTTCTGGAGCGGCGCGTGGGTCGGGTCGTTGGAGACGTTGGCGGCGAAGCCCTGGGCCTTGCCGAGGTAGGTGCTGGCGGCGCCGAGCGAGCCGGGACGGGGAGAGACGAGCTGCATGCGGGGATCCTTCGGGAGTTGCGGGGCTGGGAGGTCGGCGGCAACCGTCGCTCGGGAGGTTACGGGTCCGTTACCTGCGGTTCCAGCCAGCCACGGCCACATGGCCCCTCCCGGCCGCCGCCTGCCTTCCCGCACGCTGCGGCGTGGCAGACTTTCCGGTGACGGCGCCCGACGCCGCAATCCCCAGTCCGGAGCGCTCCATGACCCGACCCCTCGACGGCCGCCGCATCGTGCTCGGTGTCACCGGTGGCGTCGCCGCGTACAAGGCGGCGGAGCTGTGCCGCGAGCTCGTGCGGCGCGGCGCCTGGGTGAGCCCGATCCTCACGCGCGGCGCGGAGCAGTTCATCGGCGCTGCGACCTTCTCGGCGATCGCATCGGAACCCGCGCGCACGAA
>JAOPYU010000347.1 GCA_025964455.1 Thermoleophilia bacterium
TTCGAGGGTACGGTGCTCCAAGATGGGATTCCGCGATGAACTCAGGCAGCTCAAGGAGGCAGCGCCCGGACGGCGCTTCCGCGACGGTCACGAGCGCCTGCGCATCGACAACCGCGCGCTCCGGGTGCTGGTGCTGTGCCTCGGCGTCGCGCTCATGGTGGTCGCCGCGGTCACGTTTTGGGTGCCCGGCCCCAACTTTGTCCTGGTGCTCGCCGGTCTGGCGCTCATCTCCGGACAGTCACGGATCGTGGCGACCGGGCTCGATCGCCTCGAGGTCGGCTCCCGGCGCTGGCACGCCGAGACCTGGGAGCCCTATCCGCACAAGCAGCGGGTCATCAGCGCGTTGACGATCCTCGGGATCGCCCTCGCCCTTGCTCTCGCCTGGCTCGCGTGGGACCGGGGCTGGCTGCCGTCATGGCTGCCCCTGGTCGACTGACCGACGTCAGGTGGGCGTGGCGCCGTCGCTCGATTCGGGCAGCGGCTCGCCCGGATTCGGGACGCCGACCGGCTGCGGGCCGGTCGCCGGATTGCGGTACTTCTGGCCGCCGTTCGCGACCGGGGGTCGCTCCACCGACACGGGCGCCGCGCCACCGACGAGCGGGTCGCCGGCCTTCCAGCCGGCGGGCGTGCGGTTCGGGATCGTGAACGTGTCCTCGACCCGACCGTCGCGCGTGCGGTAGCGGCCGACGAGCTCGTTGTCGCCGCGGACCTCGAAGTCCACGTGACCGAAGTCCACGTCACGCGTCTCGGACCACTTCTGCTGCGGATAGAAGAACGGGTAGAGCGCGCCACCGCCGCCACCGACGGTGACCTGCAGCGTGCCGGCTTCGTTGAGCGGGCGGCTGCGCTCGTACCAGTGCTCGTGTCCGGCGACGAGCAGGTCCACGCCGTACTTGGCGAGCAGGGGACCGAGGTCGCCCGGCAGGCGCGACGTCTCCTTGTAGTGGAACTTGGAGAGCACCGACATCATCGGATGGTGGACCTGGACGATCTTCCAGGCGGCCTTCGAATCCTTGAGCGCCTGCTCCAGCCACGCGTGCTGCGGGGAGCCCGGAGCGACCGGCTGGTTCGAATCGACCGAGAACATGTCGACGTTCTTGTAGGACGCCTTGAAGTACCGCCCGCCCTCGACGTACGGGAAGCGCTTGAAGTACTCCTCCGCCGTGGGCTTCATGTCGTGGTTGCCCATGTTCGGGATGAACGGCACCGTCGACGCGAGGCCACCGAACTGCTCCGGCGGATCGAGCTTCGACTCCCAGTTCGAAGCCGAGGAGTCGGGGTAGACCTGGTCGCCCGCGGAGACCACGAACTCCGGCTTCCACGCCTTGATGTTCTTGATCACGTCGCGCATCGCGCGGGTGCCGTTGCCGAAGTCGCCAAAGGCGCTGAAGTGCCACGCGGATGCATCGAGGGGCTGCGGCGCGCCACCGGGGCGCGACCGGAACACGAGGTTGTTCACCTTCGTGTTCAGGTATTTGTACATGGGGTCGCGGATCGCGTCCGGGATCGAGCCGTCGGCCTTTTCCCAGTGCTCCTGCATCCCCTCGTGGTCCTCGGGGATGTCGTTCACGAGCGACGTCGTGTGGGGATCGACCTTGGCGCTCGCCGGCACCTCGAACGTGAAGTTCGAGAGCGTCGGCGGCATCGGCCACGGCAACCGTTCAACGGGCGGCGTCGGCGTGGACGGGAGCGGAGTGGTGGCGAGGATCGTGCGCATCGCACACGACGTTACCTGCGCGCCCACGCGACGGTCAGCGCCCGGGACGGATCCCGGCCCACGGAGGCCACGCCCGCGACCCCGCAACTAGTCGATGGCGAGCGTTCGATTCGCGCCAGCGCAAACTCCAACACCAGCCATCGACTCAGAAGCGGAGCCCGACGAGCTTGCGGGCGAAGGACAGCGCCTTCATCTCCGTGGTCTGGAGCAGCGCCGGAGTGACCTGGCGCGCCTCGCCGCGGATCATCGTGTGGAACTTCACGTAGTCGTCGGCGAAGCCGGCATCCTCGACGCGCGCCATGACCTCGCGAGCGCGCGTCATCGAGCTGTGCGACAGGTTCATCGAGCCGACCGTCGCCACGTCGTCGGCGATCCAGCTCTTGGCGTGCATGATGCCTTCGGTGCGCTCGAAGATCTCGACGCCGGCGTCCAGCATGCGCTGGTAGTGCGACCGGCCGAGCATGATCGTCTTCACGTCGTTGCCGACCTCGGGGCCGGACACCACGAGCTTCACGTCGACGCCGCGGTTGGCGGCCTCGATCATCGCGTCGACCGCCGTCGGGGTGGTGACGTTGGTGCTCGTCGCCCAGAACCGGTCCTTGGAGATCTTCGCGTCGCGCAGGAACGACTCCGTCGCGGCGAGGTCCGACTTGGGGCGGTTTTCGAGGAAGGTCACGGCGGCGCCCGTCTCGCCGACGGCCGCTCGCTCCGCGGCGCTGCGCGACAGCGTCTCGAGGTTGCCGTGCAGGCGCGCTGCGGCGTTCGCGTCGAGCGGGCCCGCGAGGTCGCGCCAGGTCGCGAGCGCGTTGGTGCCGGCGACGGCGCCGCCCGGTCCTTCCACGCGCATCATCAGGTCGGTCCACGTGTCGTACTTGGCGCCGAACCCGAGCCCGCCCGAGTAGGAGATCGCATCGTCGATGACGATCATCTTGCGGTGCTCCCAGCCCTGCTTGGGCACGAAGCCCCAGGAGCGCTCCAGCTTCACGCCGGCCGCCTCGAGCTCGTTCTGCAGTGCCCGCGCCGCCTTGAAGCCCTTCTCGCGGAAGCCGTATCCGTCGACCGTGATGCGCACGTCGACCCCGGCCTGCGCACGCTCCTTGAGCATGTCGATCACCTTGCGGCCGCTGCCGTCGGGCTCCCAGTTGAACTGGTTGATCGTGATCGAGCGCTGCGCCTTGGGCAGGTCGCGGTACAGCTCGGGCAGGTACGCCTCGTTGCGCACGAGCAGCTTCACGGAATTGCCGGTCGTGCGCGGGGCGCGCGGCATGTGGTCCTGCCCGCGTGCCGCAGCGTCGACGAACATCGCGCTCACGTGCGCGTCGGCCTGCGCCTGGAAGGGGCGGGCGGCTGCGACCGCATCCGGGGAGAGCATCGTGCCGCGGCCAGTGGCGACGTCGTTGAGCGCCTGTGCGCCCGGGCGCCACTTGCCACCGAGCGTACGGATGTCGCGCGAGATCGCATCCGGCTTGATCGCGCGGGCATCGAAGTCGAGCGCGCCGTCGACCGGCGCGGCCGCCACGGCGGGTCCGCCACCCATCACGCCACGCATCGGCGTGGCGACGGCAGCCTCGCCAGGCGTCGCCGGCGTTGGCTCTGGCAGGCGCAATTCCTGGCGCGCCTGCGTCATCAGTGCGTTGAACATGTGCGATTTCCCCCTCGTGCACGCTCCCCAGCGCGCAGCGACCCCGTTACCGAACTATCGAGGGAACGGCGCACGCTGTTTCGGTGGCGTCCAGCGCTCGGGGCGCGACCGCGCAACGTGCAGGCAATTCGGTTTCCGTCGCCCATGCTCGGGCCGCCTCAAGCCGAGGGGCCCAGCTGCCGATGCGCGCGGGGAGTGACTGGTTCCCCACGACCCACCAATGCGCTGCCCGCGTCTCCGACGCCCGCGCAGCCTGCCGCGGATCCGGACCTGCGCGCGCGCCTGCGCCTCGCGCCGCCCGCGACGATCGACCTGGCCATCAGTGCTCGCGTCGCTCGCTGGTCGCGCCGCCTGCACGCGCTCATCACCTTCGCGGTCGCCGGCATCGTGATGATCCCGCCCGGCGCCGGTACCGGACCGATGGGTCACCGGATCATGGCCGCGCTCGTCACCGGCGCGGTGTTCCTGCTCGCCTTCCGCATGGAGCGCCGCAACATCGCCTTCGCGCGTCTGTCGGCGCTCGCCCGCCTCGTCTACCGCACGCGCGCCGTCGCCCTCGGCGCCTTCGCGCTCGGCGCCGTCACCTACTACGTCCCCGGCATCTACCCCGGCCCCGGCCGGGTCGGCCTCGCCGCCCTGCTCATGCTCGGCGCGGGCGCCATCTGGGGCTCGCTCACCCGGCACCTCCTCGGCGGCCACGCCGTCCACCGCGTGCTGCTCGTCGGCGACGGCGAGCGCGTCGGCAGCTTCGTGTCGGAGTTCGAGCTGGATCCCCACCCCGAGTACGAGATCGTGGGGATGCTCACCGACACCGGCGAGAACCTCCGCGAGGACGTCGAGGGCGACACCACGCTCGACGAGATCATCGCCATGTTCGACGAGACGACCCGCTCGGGTGTCGACGCGCGCGTGCTCGGTACGCTCGACGACCTCGAGACCGTGCTCGCCTCGCAGGCCATCGACACGGTCGTGGTGAGCGTGCGCCGCCACCGTCTCGAGCTGTTCTCCCGCCTCTCGGCATGGGGCGGCGACGTCTCGGTGCAGGAGCTGCCCGCCTTCAGCGAGCACGTGTTCGGGCGCGTCCCGGTCGACGTGATCAACGCCGCCTGGTTCATGCACCTGATCCACCCCTTCTACCGGCCCTACTCGCGCTTCGTGAAGCGCGTCGGCGACCTCGTGGCAGCGATCTGCATCGGCATGATCGCCCTGCCGCTGCTGCCGCTCACCGCGCTGTGGATTCGCCTGACCAGCCCCACCGCTCCCGTGATCTTCCGACAGGAACGCGTCGGGGAGGGCGGCCGCACCTTCACGCTCGTGAAGTTCCGCACGATGCATCCCGGCGGCGACGGCAGCTGGACCGTGGACAACGATCCCCGGATCATCCGCGGCGGCGTGTTCATGCGGAAGTCGCGCATCGACGAGCTACCCAACCTCTGGAACATCCTGCGTGGCCACATGAGCTTCGTCGGCCCGCGCCCGGAGCAGCCGCGCTATGTCGCCGAGCTCGAGCAGGCCGTTCCCTACTACCAGCGTCGCCACATGGTGAAGCCGGGCCTCACGGGGTGGGCGCAGGTGCGCCAGGGCTACACCGACAGCGTCGACGGGGCTGCCGCGAAGCTCGGCTACGAGCTCTACTACCTCAAGCACCAGTCGCTCTTCCTGGACTTCGTGATCTTCGTGGAGACGATCCGCGTCGTGCTCATGCGCTTCGGCTCGCGATAGGGCTGGGCCGGGGGCGGGTAAGCACGCCCGAGGGCGCGCATCCGACGCGTGCCGAGCCGACCGCCAGAGGTGCGAGTGACGGGCGACAGGGTATTTGGATCAGACGAGCTCACGCCCGAGCTCGTTCGCGGGGCCACCTTCTCCGAGGAGGGGGGTCGCTACGACGCCGCCGAGGTGCGGGCGTTTCTGGATCGGGTCGCGTCGTCGGTGGAGGTCTTCCAGTCCGAGGATGCGCCCACCGCGCTGCGGGCGGAGTTCCGGCGCAACGCCGAGATCGCGCAGCAGGTGCTCGACGCCGGCCAGAACGCCTCCGAGCAGCTGCGCCGCCAGGCGTCCGAGGCGGCCGAGGCCGTGCTCGAGCAGGCGCGCGCCGAGGCGGAGGGACTGCGCGCCACGCTCGAGTCGGAGATCTCCCATTCCCTGAGCCACGTCGACCAGCTGCGCAACCAGTTCATCCAGGACCTGCGCGACCTATACGACCGCATCGGTGCGTCGCTCTACCGCTTCGAGCAGGCGGCCAAGGACGCGCCCGCGCTGTCGGTCGCGGCGCCCGAGCCAGCGCCGTCGCCTGAGCACGTGGCGCCGGCCCAGCCGGCCGCC
>JAOPYU010000351.1 GCA_025964455.1 Thermoleophilia bacterium
CGAGGAGGCGGCGCGCGGCACCTTGGACCAGGCGGAGCTGCTCGTCGCCGATCGCGAGCCGTGGCTCACCGAGCGCACGGTCGCCCGACTCCAGCCGATCGTCGACACCCAGGTCTTCTCGCGGCTCGTCGCACGCGGTGCACGGGCGGAGGTGCCGTGGCTGGCGTCGTTCGGTACGTCCATCGCATCGCCGGCCAGCGAAGGCGTTCGTGTCGTCGCCGATGCACGTGACGTCGATGCCGGGCGCATCGATGCGCTTGCGATCCTGCCCGACGGGCGGTGGTGGGTGGTCGACTGGAAGGTCTCGCTCGACGATGCTGCGGCGGACGCGTGGCACGAGCACGGACGACAGCTCACCCGCTACGCGGTCGCAGCCCGACGCGCCGGCGCTCCGGGATGCGTGCTGACGCTCGCATCGCTCGGTGCCAGCCCGGTCGTGCACTCGTGGGACGGCTCCGAGCTGGATGTCACTGACCTCGACTTCCGCGCGCCGGAGATGCCGCAGCTCCACCCGATCCCGTAGGCCGCTCGCTCCTGCGTCGCGTCAGGGCTTGGGCCGCGCCCGGGTCGTGCGGCGCACCGGCGTGCGTGCAGCATCCCAGCGTCCGAACGACGGGCAGTCGCGCGCGATCGCGAGCGGGCACTGGTCACACAACGGCTTCGGCGCCTTGCAGATCGCGCGCCCGTGGTCGATGAGCAGGTGCGTGACGTGGTTCCACTCGCTGCGATCGATCAGCTTGGTCAGGTCCTGCTCGACACGGTTCGGCTCCCACGACCGCGTCCAGCCGAGTCGCCGCGCGATCCGCTGCGCGTGCGTGTCGATCGCGATGCCCTCGGCGTGGTCGGGAAAGCAGCTGCTGATGACCACGTTCGCCGTCTTGCGTGCAGCACCGGGGATCGTCGTGAGCTCCGCGACGGTGCGCGGCACCACGCCGCCGTAGACCTCCTCGATTCTCTGCGCGCCTGCCAGCAGTTTCTTGGCCTTCTGCCGGAAGAAGCCCGTGGGCTGCACGAGGCGTTCGAGGTCTTCGACCGTCGCCTGCGCCATCGCCGCCGAATCCGGATAGGCCGCGAACAGCGCCGGGGTCACCTGGTTGACACGTTCGTCGGTGCACTGCGCCGAGAGGATCACGGCGATCAGCAGCTGGAACGGCGTCTCGTGGTGCAGCGCGACGCTCGTGTCCGGATACGTCGCGTGCAGCGCCTCGAGCAGGCGCGCCGCGCGGGCGCGACGCTCACCCACGCGCTCACCTCCGACCGGAGGCAGCGTCTCCTTGGCGCTCATCGCGTGTCAGCCGGCGATCGCGCCGGTGACGTGGTCGGCCTCGTCGCGGTCCGCATCGATCGACGGATCGGGCAGGTCGCCCATCGCAGCCAGCCATCGCTCGGCGTCGAGCGCTGCCGCGCAGCCCGAGCCCGCGGCGGTGATCGCCTGCCGGTACTCGTGGTCCTGCACGTCGCGACAGGCGATCAAGCGCGGGAGGTTGGTCGTCGTGTGCGGCGCGTCGGTGACCAGGTAGCCGTTCTCGTCGGTCTCGAGCTGGTCCCCGAAGAGCTTGGTGTTCGGGTCGTGGCCGATCGCCACGAACACGCCCTGGCAGTCGAGCCGCCGCTCGCTCCCGTCGCGCGTGTCGGTGAGCGTCACGCCGGTGACCGTGCCGGTCTCGTCGTCGAGCACCTCGGTCACGGCCGCCCACTCGACGAACTCGACCTTGTCGTTGACGCGAGCGCGGTCGAGCATGATCTTGGAGGCGCGGTACTGGTCGCGACGATGCACGATCGTGACCTTGGTCGCGAACTTGGTGAGGAACGTCGCTTCCTCCATCGCCGAATCGCCGCCGCCGACCACGACGAGCTCCTTGTCGCGGAAGAAGTATCCGTCGCACGTCGCGCACGTGGAGACGCCGTGGCCGAGCAGTCGCTGCTCGCTGTCGAGGCCGATCATTCGGGCCGTCGCGCCCGTCGAGACGATCACAGCGTCGGCCGTGAAGGTGCGAGTGCCGACGCGCACGACCTTCGGCGAGGCCGCCAGGTCGACGGAGTCCACGTCGTCGGTGATGAACCGGGTCCCGAAGCGCTCGGCCTGGTCCCGGAAGTTGATCATCAGCTCGGGGCCCATCAGACCCTGCGGGAAGCCGGGGAAGTTCTCGATCTCGGTGGTCTGCATGAGCTGGCCACCCGCCTGCAGGCCCTCGATGCAGAGCGGTGCGAGCTCCGCGCGGGCGGCGTAGATCGCGGCCGTGAGGCCTGCGGGGCCGCTGCCGATGATGATGAGGCGATGGTGCTCGGGCGTCGTGGTCATACCCGCATCCTACCGCCGCGCGTCCCGCACCCCGGGCCCCGCCACACAATTCGGGAGGGGCGCAGTTGCACGCCCCTCCCGAACATGTGGCAAAGGCGAGCCGTCCTCCCCAGGTACGGCCCGCCTCTGCGGATGGCAAGCCCTCGCTCGATCCCGGTGATCCCCCCGAAACGCCGGGAGCGAGGTGCCATGTCGGTTCCGGGCGGCCGCGCCAGTGGCGAAGCCGTCCGGAATGTATGTCGCGGCGCGCTACTTCTGGGTGACCTGCGCCGGGTTCTTGTACGCCGGGCTGACCCACGTGCCGTTCTGGAGCGGCTTGTTGAAGTCGCCCTTCATGCCGCTCAGCGCGGTCATCAGCTCGGCCAGGTGCTTGTCGGTCAGCGCCGTCGGCAGGTTCATCTCGTCGCCCTTGTCACCGTTCTTGTCGCGCGTGGTGACGGACTGGTCGAGCTTGGTGCCGGGTGAGTCCACCTTGAAGTTCTCGAGGATGAACTCGCGGTTCTGACCCGCAACCTTCTCGCCCTTGTCGTAGGTGTTCCACGAGACGACGGTGCCGTCGAACAGCGTGACCTTGCCGGCGCCGAAGCCGATGTCGAACTTCTGCTCCTTGCCGTCCTTGGTGAGGATGACGTGCGGGTCGCCCCACAGCTCGACGCTGTTCTCGGTCTTGCCACCGAGTGCGGTGAGCTTGGCGCTCCACTTGTCGTCGTCGTTGGACAGGCGCACGTTGCCCTGCACCTCGACCGGCGGCTTCACGGGCGGCTTGACCGGCGGCTTGACCGGCGGCGGCTCGGTGGGTCCACCGTTCTCGCCTCCCACCTTGGGCGGCTCCGGCTTGACCGGCGGCTTGGTGGGCGGGCCCTGGATCGGGGTCTGACCCGGGTTCTGGCCGGGGTTCTGACCGGGACCGTTGCTGCCACCGACCTTCGGCGGCTCGGGCACGGGCGGCGGGGTCTTGGTGGGCGGGCCCTGGATCGGGGTCTGCCCGGGATGCTGGCCGGGGCCGTTGTCGCCACCGACCTTGGGCGGCTCGACCTTGGGCGGCTCCACCTTCGGCGGCGGTGTCTTGGTGGGCGGCATCTGGCCGGGCGTCTGGCCCGGGCCGTGGTCGCCACCGACGTCGCCCTTGGGCGGTGCGGGCGGCGTGTCCTTGCCGGGCGGCATCTGGTCGGGCGTCTTGCCCGGTGCGCCGCCACCGCTGACGCCACCGAGCGCCTTGATGAGCGCGGTGAGCGTCTCGACGACACCCTGCAGCGCCTTGACGAGGGCTTCGTTGTTGGCGGTCGCGCCGCCACCCTGCACCTGTGCGGCGCCCTGGGTCGCGTTGGCCGCGCCGGAACCGTTGGCACCCGCGACCGTGCTGGCCGGAGGAGTCGTGGCCGGGGCCGGGGCTGCGCCGCCGCCCTGCGTGGTCGACTTCTCGGGCGCCTTGCCCGGTGCGCCGCCGCCGCTGATGCCACCCACGAGGGTGGAGAGCTGGCCGATCACGCCGGTGAGCTGCTGGAGCACCGGTGCGAGCGCCTCGCCGTTGACGCCGCCGACGGCGCCGCCGCCCTGGATGGGCTTCATCGGTGCGCCGCCACCCTGGAGCGGCGTGGGCGGGGTCGTGCACGAACCCGGCGGCGGAACCATCGGGTACGAGGCCGCTCCGCCACCGCTGGTGGTCGGCGTGAAGGTCGTCGACGTGGCGGAAGTCGCCGGCGTCGTGGTCGGGGCGGGCGTCGTGCCGCCGCCGGTCGCCGTGCCTGCCGGATCGAAGCTGGGCGGAAGGCCCGTGCCCGCTGAACCGGGAAGTGGCGGTGCTGCCGGATTTGATGCGCCGGTCGAAGTCATGTCCTGTGTCCCCCTGTTGTCCCTTGGGGAGCTACCGGTCGGCCGTGATCCGTCATGGGGCCGAGTGTTCCGGTTGCTCGAGCCATTCGCGCCACACCACATGAGCGAACGTGCTTGCTTCCGTTATGCGACGGAACCGACATGGCGTCAAGCGTCATCTGACGCGGAACCGACGAATCATCTGACCGGGGCGGTGCGCGATGCGCCGCGAACCACGCGGAGACGTGGATCGCCGCGGCCGCGACGGGCAAGAGCGCGGTCGTTAGGCTGCGTCCATGACGAAGCGACGTGCATGCATCATCGTCCTGGACGCCTGTGGCGCCGGGGAGGCCCCTGACAGCGCAGCGTTCGGTGATCCGAACGCGGACACGCTCGGGCACACGGCCGAGGCGGTCGGTGGGCTCGACCTGCCCAACCTGCAGCGGCTCGGGCTGGGCGCGTCGCGCCCGCTCGAGGGATGCCCGCCACCGGAGGCGCCGGTCTCCATCGCCGGCACGCTCGAGGAGCGCAGCGCCGGCAAGGACACGACCACCGGGCACTGGGAGCTCGTCGGCGTGCTGACGACCACGCCGCCGCCGACCTATCCCGACGGATTCCCGCAGGAGCTGCTGAGCGCGTTCATCCGCCGCACCGACCGCGGAGTGCTCGGCAACGTGGTGGCCTCGGGCACGGCGATCATCGACGAGTACGGGGAGGAGCACCAGAAGACCGGTGACCTGATCGTGTACACGAGCGCTGATTCGGTCTTCCAGATCGCGGCCCACGAGGACGTCGTCCCGATCGAGCAGCTCTACGAGTTCTGCGTCACGGCGCGCGAGCTGCTCACCGGCGAGCACGCGGTGAGTCGCGTCATCGCACGACCGTTCGTCGGCGAGCCCGGCAACTACCCCCGCACGGGGAAGCGGCGCGACTTCTCCATCGAGCCGCCCGGCCCGTCACACCTCACGGCGCTGCAGGCAGCGGGCAAGACGGTCGTCGGCGTGGGCAAGATCGGTGACATCTTCGCCATGAAGGGCATCGACGAGGACCACCACACCGACAGCAACCAGCACGGCATCTCGATGACCATCGAGCGCCTGGCCGAGCTGGAGGAGGGCCTCGTGTTCACCAACCTCGTCGAGACCGACATGAACTTCGGGCATCGTCGCGACCCCGAGGGCTTCCACCGGTGCCTGAAGGAGTTCGATCGCCGTGTGCCCGAGATCGAGGCGGCGCTGCGCGACGGCGACCTGCTCATCATCACCGCTGACCACGGCTGCGACCCGACCTACCGCGGCTCCGACCACACACGTGAGCTCGTGCCGCTCATCGCGCACGTCGTGGGCGGGGAGCCGGTGACCGGCACCTACCGCGGCTACTTCAGCGATGTCGGCGCCAGCGTGTGCGCGTGGCTGGGCGTCGCGCCCCCGAGCCAGGTCCCGGGCGTGAGCTTCCTCGACTCCGAGGTCCTGGCGCGATGAGCCGGGGCTCCACGGCGGTCCGGCCTCCGGTCGCGTTCGACATGGTCGCCGCGATCCGTGCGAAGCGCGACGGCGGCGAGCTGTCCGGGGAGCAGATCGACGCGATCATCGAGGGCTACACGGCCGGCACGATCCCCGACTACCAGGTCAGCGCGCTGCTCATGGCGATCTGCTGGCGCGGTATGACCGCCGCCGAGACTCTCCGCCTGACCCGCGCGATGGTCGCCTCCGGTGACGTGCTCGACCCGGGCGCCGCGCTCAACCGACGGATCGTCGACAAGCACTCGACGGGCGGGGTCGGCGACAAGGCGAGCCTCGCGATCGCCCCGATCGTGGCGGCATGTGGCGTGCCGATGGGCAAGATGAGCGGGCGCGGCCTCGGCCACACCGACGGCACGCTCGACAAGCTCGAATCCATCCCCGGCTTCACGGTCGAGCTCGGTGAGCAGCGCTTCATCGAGCAGGTTCGTCGCGTGGGCGTGGCGATCGCCGGCCAGACCGGTGACCTGGTCCCTGCCGACAAGGCGCTCTATGCACTGCGCGACGTGACGGGCACGGTCGAGAGCATCCCGCTCATCGCGGCCTCGATCATGTCCAAGAAGCTGGCGAGCGGTGCGCACGCCATCGTGCTCGACTGCAAGGTCGGGTCGGGGGCGTTCATGCGCGACGTGGAGCAGGCGCGGATCCTCGCGGACGAGATGATCGCGATCGGGACCGGCGCGGGCCGCGAGGTGCATGTCTTCCTCACGGACATGTCGACGCCGCTCGGGCACGCGGTCGGGAATGCACTCGAGATCCGCGAGGTGCTCGAGTTGCTCGACGACCGCGGCCCGAACGACCTGCGCGAGCTCGTGTTCACGGTGGCCGGCCAGCTGCTCGCCCTGAGCGATCTGGGCGTGACCGCGGAGGAGGGCCAGCTGCGTGCGCGCGAGGTCGTGGCGACCGGCGCCGCACGCGCGAAGTGGAACGAATGGATCCGAGCGCAGGGCGGCAACCCGGATGCGCCGCTCGAGCTCGCGCCGGTCGAGCACACGGTGCTCGCGCACGAGGGCGGGGTCGTGGCCGAGATCGACGCGCTCACCGTCGGGCTGGCGGCTGCTCGCCTAGGTGCGGGGCGGCGGACCAAGAACGACGCGGTCGACCACGCCGTCGGGATCGAGCTGCAGGCGAGCGTTGGTGACCGCGTGGCGGCGGGCGATCCGCTGCTGACGATCTACGCGCGCGACGACGAGGCGGCGCACACGGCGGCGCGCGAGGTGCTCGCTCGCATCCGCATCGTCACCGGCACCGGCGAGTGCCGCGAGGCGGAGCGGCGCCACTCGGTGATCATCGAGCACCGGCACTGACATGCCGGAGCTGCCGGAGGTCGAGACCGTCCGCCGCGGCCTGGAGCCACTGCTGGTGGGCCGGCGCATCGCGCGTGTGCACGTGCTCGACCCGCGGCTGGTGCAGCCGGCCGACCCGCGCGATGTCGAGCGGCTCCTGCGGGGGCGCGAGATCGCCGCGGTCTCGCGTCGCGGCAAGTACCTGATCCTGGAGTGCGGGGATCGCGACCTGGTCGCGGTGCATCACCTGCGCATGACCGGTTCGTTCGCCGGTCCCGGCCAGCCCGAGCCGACCCACGTGCGCATGCGCTACGTGGTGGACGGCCTCGACGGGGAGATCCGCTACAACGACCCGCGTCGCTTCGGCACGCTGGCCATCGGCACGCGCGCGGAGATCACGCAGCACCTCGATGCGCGGCTGGGGCCCGAACCGCTCGATCCCGCCTGGGACGCGTCGCAGCTGCACGCTCGGACGAAGGGGCGCGCAGCGCCACTCAAGGCCGTGCTGCTCGACCAGCGTGTGGTGGCCGGGCTCGGCAACATCTACGTGGATGAGGCGTGTTTCCTGGCGGCCGTGCGGCCCGACCTGAGCGCGGACCGCGTCAGTCGCGTCGCGGCGGGGCGGCTGGTGGAAGCGATCCGGGCGCGCCTCACGGAAGCGATCGACGTGGGCGGTTCGACATTGCGCGACTATCGCGGGGTCGAGGGGACGGAAGGCGGGATGCAGGAGCGCTTCGTCGCCTATGGGCGCGCGGGCAAGCCGTGCCTGACCTGCGGCACGAC